>DAOVQH010000104.1 GCA_030628755.1 Candidatus Cloacimonadota bacterium
CTGAGGAGCTCTTTTTGTAAACATAAATTTCACGACATCTACTATTCCTAATTACCTTATTTATATATCTGTTACAATAGTTGAGTTTATAAATTTTGGGGGTATGCTAATATTATTATTTATGTAGGGAAATTTTATGTAAGTAAAACATGGATATCTTCTTTTTATGGACAAATTTTTCACAGTAATTTTCGTGTTCATTGCGTAAGATCAGAGGTAGGAATGCAATATAGATTTTTAAAAAAGTGGGTTTATGAGAATCAAAATAAAAAGCTTTCTTTTGAGAAGATGGAGAAGTTTGAAGGCCAGTATGCAATTTTTTTCAGAAAGCAGGAAGGGTTTCTTCAGATAAACTTAACTTCAGAAAACAGTTTCTGCTTTTTTACTGAAAAGGATATGCTGCGCTTCGAATCTGATGCAGTGTTGAAAACCTTTAACAGCCATCTATCCAGTACAAAGCTGGAAAAAATTGAAATTTCCGATACCGACAGGATAACTTACCTGTTATTTTCCAAGATAGATATTTATAATCAGAAGGTTTCCTTCAAACTGATATTTGAATTTATTCCTCGATTTCAGAATATAATATTAACAAAAGGGGAAGAGATAGTAGATTGCATCAGGAAGATAAGTTTTGCAGAAAACAGACACAGGCAGATCCTGCCCGGAACAGAATACACATCTCCACTTACAGGTTTTCAAGTAAAACAAAATGGGATTCAATTTCCACTTTCAATATTTTCCAAAAAAGAAATTCGAGAATCATCTAGCAAACATCCCCTTTTTAATTCTATTAATGACCTTTTTGAAGAGATGTATTACAACTGGATATTCCGGGAAAGAAATGAGAACCGGAAACAAAAAGAAATTAATTCCATAAAAAAGAAAATAAACAGGAAACAGAATACAATAGTTAAACTGAAAACTGAGCTTTCGGATGCACAAAAAGAAAAAAAATGGAAGCAGCAGGCTGAACTTCTGAAAGCGAATTATGCAAAAATCAAACCTGGAATGGATTCTATAACTTTACAAAATTATTATAAGGAAGGATATCCTGAGATTAAAATTCCTTTGAAAAAAGAAAAGAATACAAAACAGAATATTGAATATCATTTCAAAAAATATCGGAAAGCACGTGACGGAAAGAAAAAGATAGCTGAGCGGATTGAGATTGTAAAGAATGACATTAAAGAGTTCGAAAAGCAAATAATTGAAATCGAGAAAAAAGAGATATTCTTATCAGGAAAAAAGAAAACAGGAAAGAAGAAAAAAGATAGTTTAGGGTTCAGAAGACTGGTGGTAAATAAGGATTGGGAAATTTGTATTGGAAGAACAAGCAAAGAAAATGACCTGCTTACAACTCGTTTAGCTAAACCACATGACTGGTGGTTTCATACACGGATTTTTCATGGAACTCATATTGTCCTTAGAAATTTACAGAAGAAAGAATTACCTAAAAACTTAAAATTGCTTTGCTGCAGTTTGGCTGCATATTACAGCAAAGCAAAGAAGTCTTCCAATGTGCCAGTGGATTTTACTCAAATTCGTTATGTTCGCAAACCGCATGGTTCTGCTGTGGGATATGTGACTTATACAAATCAGAAGACACTGTTTGTTGATCCTATAAGTATAAGAGATGCAGCAAAATTTATAAGTCGGTTATTATGAGAGAAATTGGACTTAAACGTGGAATTGTTAAACTCTCTGAATATCAGAAAGGATGGGTTTCACTTTATAAAGCAGAACATCAAAAGTTGAAATCTGCTTTAAATGATTTCGTTTCTGATATACAACACATAGGAAGCACTTCTGTGCCTGGGCTATGTGCAAAACCAATAATTGATATCCTGATTGGTGTCAAAACTCTTGAAAACTATGTTGAATATATCGATATTTTGAAGATAATTGGGTATGAATTCCGTGAATATGCAAGTGAGCCCAAAAGAAAATTCTTTTCAAAAGGAAATAATAATTTCAGAACACATCACCTGCATATCGTTGAGATCGATACCGAGGAGTGGAATAAACATATTATTTTCCGGGATTATTTGATCGATCATAAAGAAACAGCTGATAAATATGCCAACCTAAAGTATGAAATGGCGAAGAAATTTCCGGAAGATCGAGATGAATATGCTGCTGCGAAATCAAAATTTATAAATATGATTGTAGGTAAAGCAAAAAAAGAGGTTTTATGAATAAAGCAATAGTGCTTGTAAGTGGTGGGATGGACAGTCTTGTTACTGCTGCCATCGCCAAAAGAGAGTGTGAAAAAATTTATTTTCTACATCTGAATTATGGTCAGAAAACAGCAAAAAAGGAATTGGATGTTTTTCAGAAAATAAAAGAATTTTATCAACCAGCAGATACTCTGGTAGTTGAAGTTAGTTATCTGAAGCAGATCGGGGGTTCCAGCCTGACTGATGAAAACATCCCTGTGAAAGATTATAATGGCTCGGAAGAAGTTCCAGATTCCTATGTTCCCTTCCGTAATGCTCATCTTATTACGATAGCAACCAGCTGGGCTGAAGTTATCGGAGCAGATAAAATTTACATCGGAGCTATGGAAGAAGACAGTTCCGGCTACCCGGATTGCAGGGATAGTTTTTATAAAAGCTTTGAAAAAACAATCGACCTTGGAACAAAAGAGGAAACAAAAATTGAAATCATTACTCCTATTATTCATAAAACAAAAGCTGATATTATTCAAATTGGAAAAGAACTTGGAGTACCTTTTGAACTTAGCTGGAGCTGCTATAGAAATAATGATATTGCCTGTGGAAAGTGTGAAAGCTGTGTTCTGCGTATCAATGCCTTTAAAGAAACTGGTATTAAAGATCCGATTCCGTATGAGATCGAAATTGATTGGGAAGAATAGAACACGGATGACACCCGACTTCGCTTTGCTTCGACGTGGCAAGCGGATAGGACGGATTTACACTGATAATAAAATTAACAACGAATCAGTCTCCGTTGAAACTTCGACGGGACAAGCAAAACGAACAAAGGAAAATAAATTCTCTCGTTCCCATCGGGCAGCTGCCTGATGGGAATGCAAGAGATTTTATTTTCATTGCAGGACAACTTGCTGGATAGGAAGGTTATGTGGAATCTATCTTGGTTGGATTGCTTGTTTCGCAAAATGTAATGCGACCAGCCTGGTCGCAACCAAGCTCGACCTGGCAGGTCGAGTTACTTCCTGAAACCACAATCTCCGGTCAACTTATGCGACACCTAACTACCGAGAACAAAAACTTCCAGCCTATGAATGCCAATTTTGGTTTGCTTCCACCTCTTGTTGAAAAGATCAAAGATAAAAAACTAAAGAAGGAAAAGTTGGCAGAGAGAGCGATAAAGGATTTGGGGAAGGTTTTGGAATAAGTTGTAATGTTTCGAGCCTGCCACGTTCTTTTTGCTTTTCTTCTTGCTTATTGTGGAGCTGCATGTTAGGTGTTTTTGTTTTCATCTATATATTCACTAAATACATCTTGTATGTTTTTAAATGCTACAATCAATTTGTCATAAAGCTTATCTACAGAAAGTCCCCAACCAATACCTTTATTTTCTTTTTTATTAATCTCAAATATTAAAAGGGCTTCATTGTACTTTTTAGTTAAATCGCCACTTGAGCTATGAGACTCTAATAATCTGATATTGTTTAGAGCAAAGATATAGCTCAAATTATCATTGTGATAATCATCATTAAATTTTTCATTTATCGCACTCATATGTTTTTTAATATTTAATCCTGTATTAATTGATATTTCAACTAGTTGAACTAAAATTGCTAATAAAAGAATAAAACTAAAATTATCTGTTATTATATCATTGCGGAATTTAATTTGTTTAAGGATTTTTCTTAAGTTTTTCTCTGAAATTTTCTCAACTAACTTATATAATTTTTTAGCTCTGTTTTGAAAATCATCCTCAGAACAGTAAGGCTCTATTACATTTGAGATAGCCTGAAAATCTTCAAATGTATACCATCCATTATAGTCTATCTCCTCGTTGGTTATTCCGATTAAATCTGCTTGGTCAAAATCTAAATCATTAATCTCACAGAATTTTTCTACAGAGTCGAACAAATCAAGAAATGAATAAACAAATTTTTTAGCTCTTCTACCAACATGATTTCTGCCAAATTGCTCCAAATCTTTTTGAGCATCTGCACGAGTAACAGAATAAGAGTTTATTTTTTTTATTATATAATCAGGATTTCCTTCATATAGTTTTTTTAATTCCAGTTCAACAATATTTCGTGAAATTCTATCTGTTCTATCAATACTCCAACGATGTTCATAATCTACACTACCTGATTCAGGCTCTACCTGATATTCATCTCTTTTTTCAAATTCTTTTAAAAATGTATCTTTTACAAATACTGTATTATATGAATTAGACATAGCTTCTTCTTCTGTAATTGGTTTATCTATGTCTGGCCATTTTAACAACAACTCTTCAGGATTAGAAATTGGGCTTTTTTGAGGGGTCAATACTAATTGTCTACCCCAAACTTGGCAATTGTAAGTATAATTTAAATGTTGAGCAGTCATTATCTTTATCCGATTAGCTCTAATCTTATAGCTTTCAAAATCTTTTCCATTTAAAATCTTTTGAATAAAATTATCTGGCTTTTCAATCCATCGCTCTTCCCAATAAAATGCAACAATTGATGCTTTTTTTAAAAATGCATAATCTTCCAAATAATCACGCCTAATTTTAACAAATGCATTAGTATGAAAATAACCTTTATCTTTTTCAATTTTATATTCTGAGCAGGGTCGATTTTCAATAACATTGTAAATTGGTTTAGATAAGTCATCCCAATTAACGCGTTCTCTTATATTTTGATTTGTTAATCCATAGGTCATAAGAAGTCTATTATCTGGTAAAAATATTGTCTTATTATGGTGTTGCCAAGAATTCACAATCGGCTCATATTTTTTACCATTTAATCCTTTGATATAAAAATCATTCTCGTATTTATCATCCTTTTCTAATATTGGTAAGGGACCACAATTCTCTACTTTGTAACCGCATCTTTCGGTAGATCCCATCAATAAATCTAAATCTTCATTTGGAACTAATGCTGTACATAAATATGTTGTTCCCCACAAGCCATTTTCAAATGAGGTTTCAATTTTTCCAATAACTACATATTCGTTATCATCATTGAATCTATTCCCAATGTATGAAAAACAATTCGGAAATTGTGTTATCATTTTCATTCCTTGTTATACATAATGCTTTATAATTTATTTTTTAAATCCTCATATGATTCCTTTGTATGTAACAAATTAGTATAAGACAAGATTATACTAAAATCTATATCACTATCTTCTGATAGCCTTAATTGGATCTCACAATTATTATCAATCCAAACACATCTAAAATCACTTTCATCAACTAAAACAGAAAGTTCATATTTTGTTTTATTACTAAAGTTATTAATATTTTCAGAATTATCTTCTTTAGGTAAACCATATTGACTAATTAGTTTTTTTTTCAATTGTAAAAAGTCATTAATTATTGAAGAAGAAGAAGAAATATTTGGATTAAAAAAATAAAAACCATACCTCAATCTATTTGCATCGAAAGAATACATAATCTTACATGGCATACCCAATAATATGCAATTATAGGATAATATTTTTTTACTCTCAAGATGTAGTTTTAAGCTTTCAAGTTTTTTTACTTCATTAATTTTCATGCCCCATTTTGAGTTCCGAAAACCATCTTTATTTTTGAATCCTATCGCCATAACAATTTGCTCTTCAGACTCTTTTTCTATTGGGGATCGAATGATATAATTATAATTTATTTGTAAATAACCACTATCCTGCACATAAATATATTCTAGAATTATATTAGTATTGTCATATTCCCATTTGCATTCGAAATCGCAGTACCCTTTTATTATGATTTTTTTTCTATCCAATAAAAAAAGTTCAAAATCTACATTTTTAATGTTATTGTCTCCATATTTTTTGTTTAAAGATTTATACAGGTTATTTAAAAGTGAAAACTTTGAATTAATGTTATTTGATTCAAACATCAACAAATAACTTCCTTTAATGAGTTTGTTATTTTCAAAAATAAAATTTACTATGAATTCATTATCAAATAAGTAATCTGTGCTTTCATAAGTATTTTTTATATCTGTTTTTTCTATTTTCACTTCATTTTCTTTAACTTCTTTAATTGACATTCCCCAATCTGAATTTCTAAAATTTGATTCGCTAGCATAAATTTCAGAAAAAAACAAAATTAAAAATATTGCTACAATAATCTTTTTCATAATTACCTCCAAAATAATTAGTTATATATTCTAATTTTTCTTATTATAAATTTGCTTTGCAATTAAAGAACATGTTGTACGATAAGAAGCAAGTATGGTTTTTATCAATTTTTTATTGTTAATTGGCTTGTTAAAGTACTGTTTAATTTTTGAAATATTTTCAACTAATAAATTTTTTTTTATTTCATCAGCGTATAAGGTGGATAAGTTTTGACTTTGATTCTTTTCATCTACCTTAAGTGCTGATAATGTTAAAATATCAGATACTAATATTTCAGAAAGTTCTAAATCTACATCAGAATCAATAACACCGAAACCCATGTAATCTCCAATTATGTTATAAAGATAAGTTTCCAATCCATCTAAATCGTAAAACATAATACTCTCCTTTTCTATTTCCTTATTTTATGCTAATTTGATTTCTTCTGGTATACTTCAAAAAGTCCATAATTATCATACCATTTCATACGATTTTCCAAAAATAAAGTATTCATTTTCGGCACTATCTGACACATAATATTTTTTATTTTATTGATATGGGAAAAAAAATTCCTTTTCTTTTCTTACAAAATGAATATTTTCGATTGTTACTTCTTTACCAGTTAAATTAATATTTCTTTTCCCAAATGCAGAATTGGGTTGTCTGGCGTGAACAGTTACATCAACTGATATGTTATCACTTATCTTATTAACTTTATAATCTAATTCGCCAATTTTAATCATTGTATCTTGTCGTTCTTTTAGTTTAGTTTTCCACTGTGAATTATTTAATACAACGCTTTGTGTATTTTTCCATTTTTTAAGATTTGATTTCTCGTAAAAATAATCTATTGGGTATTCATCTGTATCCTCTTCTGCCCAATATGATCTTGAAATACTAACAATTATACTGGTAAAATCAGGCAAGTCAGAATCTATGCTTAACGATAAAATGTTATCTTTTAAATCTACATTTAGATAGAATTTGTCACAAATGATTTTTTCAGATTTCGTATTTGTTTGTTTTTGTTTTCTTTCAATAATTTCCCACTTGGTTCCATTTAAAGAAATATCGACTGTATTAAATTTAACTAAACCATCCTTATCGTAAACTCCAATACCGTATGCTCCTAATTCAGTGTCCATTTCAGGTAAATAAAGAAAAACAGTAAATTCTTTCCAAAGTTTCTTTTCATTTTTCCAGAGATAAGTTGCTGTATCCTTCATTTCCTTTTTTGTAGGTAATTTATCAACATTAAGAATGATTCTGAATGCCATTCTTAAATTATTTAAATTACTAAAATCATTTTTTTCAACTATTGTATAATCAAGTATTTTTAGTTCTTTTTCTGATTTAATATTACAGCTGATAAGAAAAAACAATAATAATAGAATAAATATTTTTTTCATAATTAATTCTCCCAAAAATATTGTTTGGAGATTGCTTTTGGTGTATTTTCTGTCAAATAGATTTTTTCATTAGCAGATATTGAGTTTCATATTATCGGAATGATATTGAAATCTAATCTTCTGATATTCTACAAAAACCGTGTCAACTTTAATAAATTGGGAGTTTATTAAATTAATATAATGCTTATTATTTTACAAAATATTTACGTCTTCTCTTCCTTTTTATACAAAATAAAGGAATAGAGAACC
>DAOVQH010000196.1 GCA_030628755.1 Candidatus Cloacimonadota bacterium
ATAATGCTGACGAGATTTCTGATTTACCAATGAGATTCTTTGCACAGGAAATCATTCGTGAAACAATTTTCCTGAATTTTAAGGATGAAATACCTTATGCTTCTACTGTTGTAGTTGAAAAATACAAAGAGTATTCTAACAAAATTGAGATATCAGCTAATATCTGGCTGGAACGTAAATCTCAAAAACCAATTTTACTTGGGAAAAAAGGTGAAAAAATAAAAGCTATTCGATTAGCATCTGAAAAGGAAATTCACAAAATTGTGGGGAAACGAGTAAAATTGGATCTCTGGATAAAGATTAAACCAAACTGGCGAAAAAAGAAAAACGCTTTAAGAGAATTTGGATACGATTAAATAGAGTGCAAAAATGATTTGACACCAAATATCTGTGGAAATTATTTGTTTCTGCCCTTTTGGAGGATTAGTTCTAATTGGTAAGACATCCCGCTTGAAACGGGACGGGCTTTGCCCTTGGGGGTTCGAGTCCCTCATCCTCCGCCAGTATTTCATAGAAGTGGAGAGGTGACCGAGCTGGCTGAAGGTGCGCGCCTGCTAAGCGTGTGTGGGGTTTAAACTTCACCGTGGGTTCGAATCCCACCCTCTCCGCCAGTTAATATATAGATTTTTGGGCCGTCGTCAAGTGGTAAGACACATGGTTTTGGTCCATGTATTCGGGGGTTCGAATCCTCCCGGCCCAGCCATTATAAAAGCCACAAATTTGTGGCTTTTTCTTATTCAAAACCAATTAATTTTCATAAATTTAAAAAAAACAATTTGACCACCTTTTTTCTTTTATAAGATTTGTTTCAGATGATAAAATTATGTAAATTAAATTTTTTATAGATAATTCGGATAAATTTTATGAGTAAAAGAATAATAATAGTCGAGGATGAACGTATAATAGCTGAAGATATTAGAAGAAGCTTATTAAATTTCAAATACAATGTTCCCGGCATCATCTCAAGTGGTGAAGAAACATTAGAGAGATTAGAAGAGCTCAATCCAGACCTGATCCTGATGGATATTATGCTCGAAGGTGATCTGACCGGAATTGACACTGCATCCAAAATTAAAACTAAATATAATATCCCAATTATATATTTAACAGCTTACACTAACGAAAACATCCTTCAAAGCGCAAAGTTAACACAACCTTTTGGTTATATTATAAAACCCTTTGAAGAAAAAGAACTCTATGCTGCTATCGAAATGACACTTTATAGACATGATATGGAAAACATCTTAAAGGAAAGTGAAAAAAAATACCATATTTTATTTAACAGTATTGCTGATCCAATTTTTATTTTTTCCAAAGATGACCCTCATATCATGGACTGTAATGATGCAGTCTTAAAAATTTATGGTTATACGAAAGAAGAATTAACAAACCTTACTCCGTTTGACTTGCATCTCCCAAAAGAAGCAGAAAAATTCAAAACAGACATCGAGTTAGAAGAAGCTAAAAAACCACATATTTATACACATTTAAAAAAGAATGGTGAGAAACTTATAGTCGAAATTCTTATAGATGAAATTTATTATGAAGGTAAACCAGCCTGGCTTTGTGTTGCCCATGATATCACTGAACGCATAAAAGCTGAAGAAAAACTTCGTAAAACTCAGTCACGACTCTCAACTGTATTTAAAAACGTTCCCAATATCATTCTTTATGAAGTGGGAGAAGGCAGACGATTCATTTCTGAAAATATACTCGATTTAGTTGGTTATCCTGCTGAAGAATTCATCAGTAATAAAAATAAATTTAAAAATTTAATACACAAAGACGATAGAAAAATAATACGAAAAAAAGTTCACGCCTGGAAAGAAGAAGGCGCAAAAGAAATGATAACATTGTGGTACAGAGTGAAAACTGCTTCTGGAAAATACATCTGGATTGAAGATAGGATGGTTTCAATAAAACCCGAAAATGGTAATAAATATCTAACTGGTGTTTTAATAGACATCTCAGATCTCAAAAGAGTAGAAGAAGCACTAAAAAAGAGTCAATCCCGTTATAAAGCAGTAGTTGAAGATCAGACTGAATTTATTAATAGGTTCTTAAAAGATGGTACCCTGACATTTGTAAATCAGGCATATTGTCGTTATACAAATAAAACTTATGAAGATTTGGTCGGTACAAGCTGGATAAAGGAGTTATTAAAAGAAAATCAAAAACATTTCAAAAAACTATTTCGTAGTTTAACAATCGAAAATCCGGTAATAGTTAGGGAATACATGAAAGAATCTCCTGACGATGAAGTCAAATGGACTGAATGGTCTTATAGAGCACTTTATAATGATGAAGGTGATTTTATTGAATATCAATCGGTTGGAAAAGACATTACTGAAAGAAAAAAAGCTGAAGCAGAAAAACAAAAAATCCAGGATCAACTTTATCAAGCTCAGAAAATGGAGTCAGTGGGCCGGTTAGCAGGTGGAATTGCTCATGACTTTAATAATCTGCTTACTGCAATAAACGGTTATGCAGATCTGGCGAAATCAAAACTTACAGAAAATGATGCTGCATTAAAAGATATCATAGTAATAAAAGACTGTGGAGAAAAAGCTGCAAAATTAACGCAACAGCTTTTGGGATTCTCAAGAAAACAAATTATTGAACAGAAAATTATCGACCTCAATATAATTATTGTTGAACTCGAAGAAATGCTGAAACGACTAATTGGTGATGAAATCGAACTAACCTCAATTACCGAAGAAAAAGAATGTGTCGTTAAAGCAGATCCCGGGCAGATCGAACAAGTGCTGGTTAATCTCGTTATAAATGCGCGTGATGCTATGCCTGAGGAAGGCAAAATAACTTTAAAAACTTCCAATGAATACATTTCAAAAAAAATGGCAGTGAAATTGAATTTTGAGAATTCAGGAAACTATTCACTGATTTCAGTTATAGACACAGGAATTGGAATGGATGAAGAAATCCAGAAGAAAATCTTTGAACCCTTTTTTACTACTAAAGAAATGGGGAAAGGAACCGGGCTCGGTCTGGCAACAGTATTTGGAATAGTAAAACAGAATAACGGATATATTCTTGTGGAATCCGAGATTGGTAAGGGATCAACTTTTAAGATATATCTCCCCCGGGTTGACGAAGAAGTTTCAGTTCAAAAACCAAAAGTAGAAGAAGTTGAGGAACTCCCAACTGGTTCAGAAACAATTCTTTTAGTTGAAGATGAAGAGAGTATACGCGAATTTATTGTTTCCATTTTGGAAGAATACGGATATAACGTTTTACAGGCATCTAATGGAGAGGAGGGATTAACTATTTCAAAGGAATATAAAGAGCCCATACATTTACTGCTTTCAGATATTAAAATGCCCAAAATGGGTGGTCCCGGACTGGCAAAAGAATTAGCAACTATCCATCAGGAAACTAAAGTGTTATTTATCTCCGGACATACAGATGATGATAATATACGAAAAGAAATATCCGAATCAAAAGCAAAATTTTTACAAAAACCTTTTTCCTTTCCATCTCTTATTAATATGATCAGGGAAATTTTAGATAATTAAATATGATTTTGGAAATTTATACATTAAAAGGTGAGTGATGAAGAAAAGAAAAGCTGAACTTGAAAAGAGGATTTTTGTACTGTTTTTCATAATTACATTTCTTTTAGTTATGGTCCTGATCTTTATCGAATGGCAACTTGCAAAATTCGGAATAACTCAGTATGAAGACGCTAATATTAAATTAGCCCTTTCAAATTTTAAAATAGCTCAAAATAAGAAAAATACAGAAACACAAAGTATCCTTCATGAATTTACAAACGATAAAAAAATTATCAGGGCAATAAAAAGCAAAAATAAATTTCAGATAAAGAAGAGTCTAAAACCATTTCAAAATGATTACAAAACAGAAAATCTGATTATCTGTGATAAGAACAGGAAATTCTTATATGGCACAAAGTGGGAATTGATCGACAAGTATCTGCCTGAAATCTACCAGTATGCTTCAAAGGACTTATCAGGGTCATTTATGGCAAATTTCGGTAACAAATTCTATCAGATAAATTTTTATCCACATTATTCAAAAAATGGTATTATCGAATTACTGGCAGTTTTTATTATCGCTGAAAAGTTCGACATCGAATATTTCAACTCTGAATATGAATTAGCATTAATTCCCTATGATGTTGAATTAAATACAGCTCCTGTGGTTATCAGGAATTTCACTTCACATTTGAACGATATAGTTCAAAATATGGCTCAGAATAACATAACCGAATCGATCCACAAGTTAAATATTGAAAATGCAGTGGGAATCAAGGTTTTATATGATCTGAAAAACTACCCAAGTGGTATTTTCCTCATCAACTATACAAGAGATGTAAATAGATTTGCCCATCAAAGTATTTTAATATTTATTCTCATTCTATTAGCAATTACTTTAATAATGATCAGTCTATTGGGAAACTGGTTCAGTAAAACCATTTTAATTCCAGTAAAAAATATCAGCACTAATATGCAGGATATTGCATCCAACCCTTCTAAGTTAAAACCAATTGAAAGGCAATATACAGGCGTTTTGGGTAATATGATGGATTCATTCAATACTATGAATATCGCTCTTGACAGTCATAGCAAAACTTTACATGAATATAAAATCATTACTGATAACATAGATTCAGGAATATTCTGGCTGGACAATGATTTTAACATTATTCTTTACAACCCAAGTTTTATGAAAATAATCGAAAAGGAAAATAAAAGTCAGATAATTGGAAAAAACTTAAGCGAGTTACTTGGTGTAAAAGATAAATCATTAGAAAAAATAAAAGGTAACAGCATAACCTTGCCAAATCTTGAAATCTATCCTGATAATAAAATGAAATATGTCATACTTAATATTCGTGGTGTAAAGCACAATAAAGGTTTCAGGTTTTTCGGCAGCATTACGGACATTACCAAAGAAATAAGAGAAACAAAAGCAAGAGAAGCACTTGAAATTGAACTTATAAAAAGTAATAAATTGGCTGAAATTGGAAGAAGGGTTGAAGGAATTGTGCATAACATAAACTCTCCTTTAAATTCAATTTTAGGTTATGCACAGTTAATAAAAAAGGATTTGGGAGATAACGAAGATATTGATAAAATCATACAATCCTCTCAAATTATTTCACATTCTATTAAAGTACTTTTAAAAAAGATCAAAAAGGATGATATCTCGACAGTGGTGACAATAAATATAAATGAACTTATTAAGCAAGAACTGGAACTTTGTAAACAT
>DAOVQH010000079.1 GCA_030628755.1 Candidatus Cloacimonadota bacterium
CAGAAGGATAGAAATTGGTCGAAGAATAGATTATTAAAAGAGGAATAAGTGTAATTAATTTTTTAAAAACCTTGTGTTCGATCAGTGCATCATCCCATTTGGTTCTTGTTTTTTTAATTAATTTTTCTATTAAAAAAAGAATTATAAATTTTGCAATTAGATAGATTAAAATTGCAGCAATAAAAACACCGGCAAAACCAATTAACTGGGCATAAGAAGAATTTATATGCAGCCAATTTTGAATTATTTCTAAGTTCATTTTTTATTTCTCCTATTTTCTTAGATACAATTAATTTACGGTTTTGAATTTTTTAAATGGCTATAAATAATGCAAGTAAAATCTATCTGTATACAGAGCACCTGCTATATAACTGATTTTATTTCGATTTGCTGTGATTCCGGATTAAATCATATACCCAATTTGTAACATCTTTGTTTGAAGTAACTACAAACTCCTGACCTCTAAATGCAGACTGAAAATAATCTTTTTTCCAATTGCTTTTAGAATGGTAACTTATTGATACATTTTTGAAAAATTTAGGAAGCTTCCACTTAGATCTGCTACATCCTTTTTTGGTCAGGACTAATCTCTCATCACATTTAAATATTCCTGAACCTTTTAAATTTGAAGCTAATGATAGATTATCCGATGCTTCGTATATTGTATTATTAGTTGAATTGTAATATGTATGAGTATGCGGATGCGGTTTCATCCAGGTTGGAAGCTCATCTACATTTTTCTTCTGATAGATATTATCTATTTCCAAATAGCCAAAAATAATATGCAGGTCAGGTGATTTTTTATCAAAAATGATTTTACCGTTTTGATTATTTGTAGCTTTGAACCATCCAAAAAACAGGAAAATATCTCCCTTTTTTATATTACGGTTTTCCAAATGCTTTTGAGCAATACCAACCTGACCAAATAATCCTCTCCATTCGGAATTTCTTTTTAAAGTATGCGGTGTGAGCTCAGGATCAAAATGACTGAAAGTCTTTTGTGTAAAAGGATGATTTTTGCCGTTTATATAAATCCTTGGTTTCAGTGATGACATTAAGTGAAAATAGGAATCGAATCCCTCTAAATGTAACTTTGAATATGTTATCTGTGATTGATTACCAAATGTAGGTATTGGTAGAGATATCAATCTACCATCAGGTAAAATCGGACTTGGATAACCACCATTCTCTGAGTCGAAGCCTTTTCTACTTAAAATTATTTTCATAAATATATTTCTGGTTACATAGCGCTCACTTTACAGGTCTACTATCTTACTTATATTTATTACAGATTTATCCCTTTAGTTCTAAAGTAGATCAACAATCCGATACACAATATACATATCATGATAATACAAATAAGTCCCGAATACATTCCTGAAACTATATTCTCAATTTTATACCCAACTTCTCACCGTACTTTTCAACGAACTTTTCAATTTCAAATTCAAGTTTCTGGGTAGTAAAACAACTTTTTTTACTCAATCTTTCTACCAACTTTATACCCAACTTATCTACCAATCTTTCAGTTTCTTCCCTAGTTTCTACCCTAGTTTTTGATGAACTTCTTTCTGAATATTTTTATTATAAATTACATCCAGAATTTCAATTTCGTTTATTCCTAACTTTATTCCAAACTTTATTCCCAACTTCTCACCGAAGTTTTCACCGAACCTAATGTTTTTTTATGCTTATTCACTATTATCAATAATCTCCCAATGCCCACCTTTATCTGGTCCAACACGTCTTATAATACCTTTTTGTTGCAATACAGTTAGATTATATTTCACACCATCCTCAGTAATATTATCAATATGAGCAGCAATCTCCTTTCTACCTGCTGAAGGATGAGTTATTAGATAAGCTATAATCTCCTGCTGTTTCTGGGTAGTTTTCTGGGTAGTTTCAGGGGTAGCCCCCACCCCTAACTCCGTATCAACTCCGTTCCTGCTCCGCTTCAATTTCGTTTTAGATGCAAGTTTAATTATAAAATAATCAAAATGTCCTGCAATCTGTGGTTTGGTTTTGAAGTAACCCTCCCAACCTCTGAATATTTTATCAAATCCATAGCCGGCAGTTTCCGCTAATTTTATTACTCTGAAGATTTTTGCTAAAACAGGATTCCTCGGTTGAGAAATATCTGCTTCCATAATACTCTTTAAATCTTTTGGTAATCCACCAGGATTGTAAAATTCCAGGTGATTTGAAAAAACTCTTACTCGTGGCTTAGAACTACTAAAATAATCTGCATGCATCAGCATATTTACCAGAGCTTCGCGAAGAGCCTGCACATGAGGTTGATCCTCGGTTGAAATACCATCGGTAGTCATTTTGAAGGGAATATTAATTTGCTGAAGTAGTCTGGGATAAATAGCGAAATAGTATTCAAAAATGTTTTCCTGCTGATCCAAACGGAATGAATAGCGGGATGAAGCAGTTTCAAGGGATGTTCCGGGAATTTCCAGGTAATCGATTCTGAAATCCGTAATTACATTTTCTATTGAATCCACTTTCCCAAAGAATAGCAGACCTGCAATTGTAATTTTTCCATCTTTTAGTACCTGAAGTTTTTGCAAAAGTTCTTCATCGGAAAGAAGATTGTATTGATGAGAAGGGTTTACCACTTGCAGGAAATTCCGGTAGCGTTTTATGGAAGAAACATTAAGAGCATCTATATTAAGGTTGGTTAGTTCACGGTCTTTTGTACCAAAAGCCTGATCTCGATACATGGCATCGATCTCTTCTTTGGTGGCTCGCTGATCTCCACTGGCTGTGCGAATGAAAGTATTATTGATGTTATTGAAATAAACTGGCTTTTGCGCTGAAACTGGAATATGAAAGGCTAAAACAGTCTTATCTTCTATCTCGTATTTTTTGCAGGTTGGACTGATCCTTACATTGAATTTTTGGTTCGATCTTAATGCAGTTATAAAATCCTGTTCGATCTTTTCGGGATAT
Source organism: Candidatus Cloacimonadota bacterium (assembly GCA_030628755.1). Lineage (GTDB taxonomy): Bacteria > Cloacimonadota > Cloacimonadia > Cloacimonadales > TCS61 > JACNIV01. The sequence continues at coordinate 2,959 of DAOVQH010000079.1, forward strand.
TTAACACCAGTAATCGTATATTCTTCTTTTTGCTGAAATACACCAAAAACCAACCAACCACCACCGGTATTGGCAAAAGCACTCACCGTTTCCCAACTGTTTTTGGGAATTGTTTTCTCCGCTTTTTTTACTTCGAAATCTTCCCATTCGATGTCTTGTAAACGTATTATCAATTCCTCTCTGGTCATTTTATAATTCCTTTTGAGTAACTCGACCTGTTTACCTGCCTTTGGCATGGCCAGGTCGAGAGCGACCAAGCTGGTCGCGTTACTGCTTTCTATACTTTCCCTTCTTCCTCTCAGCTTCCAGTTTCTTTTTCTCTACTTTTATCTTTTCCAGAAGATCTTCAGCATTTTCGTAACTGCGGTTTTCAAGTTCTGCCAACTCCACTTCGGACGGAACTGTTGTTCGAAGCTTCTGCTTCGAGACTTATTACTTTCCCAACTGGTCTTACTTAGATTGATGAAAAGTTTGGAAGGAGGATATTACTTGATAAAGTAGCCGGAAACTTTCCATTTACCATCCTTGTCCAACATAGGTGTAATTGTCTCGATGGCAGCTTTTTTATTCTCAAAGGTTGTATTATATTGAATTACAACATATTCTCCATCTGGTGCACCTGGCAGTGAGGTTGTATATTGCTGAGATTTGAGTTCTCTGGAAATCATTTTCCCCAGAGATTTCCTGACAGCCTGGATAGTTTCTTGCCATTTGCTCTGAGTGATAGCCAATTTGAAGTATTCAGCTGCGTTTTCCCAACTCTCTACGTATTTTTCACTGTCAACCAGCACCAACCATGATTGTGCTGACTCTATAGCTGCTTTCTCTGCTTCTGGATTACTTTTTAAGGCACATCCGGTAATACTGAAGATTACAATTGCCAACATAACTGCAATATAATTTCTCATCTTTTCAGCCTCCTTTTTTTATAATACAAAATGCACATTATGACTCATGTTTCTCCGCTGTTTTTCTCCGTCCGAATTTTCCAGTTCGGACGGAATTATTGTATGAAGCTTCTGCTTCAAAACTTATTAATTTCCCAACTGGACTTATCTGGTTTGACGGAAAATTGGGAAGAGAGTTCCAAGATGAACTCTACGACATAAACAAGCTATTCGTAGAAAAATTCGGGTCACTTGTAAGGTTTACTCCCAATCTTCTGAGACCTGCTTCATCTCCGGGTGTGGGAATGTGTGTCATATGAACTTCACAACCTCTGAGTTCTCTCAATTCTTCCATAGCAGCTTGAGCAGTTGGATTGGTTGTCGCGCTTATACTGAGAGCTATTAGAGTTTCTTCCATATCCAGACTTACAGATTTTTCACCCAATATATTCTTCTCAAGATTAAATATCGATTCAATTACTTTTGGTGAGAGCAGATGAATTTCATCAGGTATACCAGCAAGTATTTTTATAGTGTTCAAAATCAAGCTGGAAGCGGAGTGCATCAAAGGTGAATTTTTTCCTGAAATGATAGTGCCATCTTTCAATTCAATTGCAGAGCCACAGAATATTCCTTCGTTACCTTTTCCGCATTCCTCTGCTTCTTTTGAAGCTTCACGCGCCGGGATAACGGTTTTTCTATCTTCGGGTTTAGCTTCTACTTCGTCCATAAGCAGTTCAGCACGGTCAACTGTTTCTTTATCTACGAAACCCATAATATATTCACATTTATATCGGAAGACTCTGCGAATAATTTCCTGCTTTGCTGCTTCTTTTATTGTTTCATCATCAATAATACCAAATCCTGCTCGGTTCACACCCATATCTGTAGGAGATTTATACATCGAAACACCACGGGTGATCTTTTCCAATATTCGCTTGAGAACAGGAAATACTTCAACATCACGGTTATAGTTTATCGCAGTTTTTCCATAAGCTTCCAGATGGAAAGGATCTATCAGGTTAAAATCTTTTAGATCTGCAGTAGCAGATTCATAGGCTACATTTACCGGGTGCTTCAAAGGGATATTCCAGATAGGAAATGTTTCAAATTTAGCATAACCAGCTTTTATGCCACGTTTATGTTCATGATACATCTGGGAAAGGCAGGTTGCCAGCTTGCCGCTTCCCGGTCCGGGACCGGTTACAATCACAAGTGGTTTGGAAGTTTCAATATAGTCATTTGCCCCATATCCTTCATCACTTACGATCATATCTATATTTGTAGGATAGCCTTTTGTGAATTTATGAGTATAGACTTTAATATTCCTTCGTTCCAATTTATTTTTGAATATTTTAGCAGCAGGTTGGTTTTCGTAACGGGTAATAACTACAGCGGTCACATCAATATCGTAATCGCGCAGGTCATCGATAAGTTTCATTGCATCTACATCATAGGTTATTCCGAAATCTGCTCTAACTTTTCTTCGTTCAATATCACCGGCATATATACAAAGAATAATATCAGACCTGTCCTTAAGCTCTTTTAGAAGCTTCATTTTTACGTTTGGATGAAAACCAGGCAACACCCGTGAAGCGTGATAATCATAGATTATTTTCCCACCGAATTCAAGATATAATTTATTATCGAATTTCTTAACTCTCTCCAGAATCGCGAAGGTTTGTTCTTTTAGATATTTCTCGTTATCAAAGCCTATTTTCATTGAATAGTTCTCCTCCTGTATCAGATCCTTTTATTAATTTCAGCATTCATATTGGATATAAATATCGGGTGAGAATTTCTATCAAAGAATTTCATTGAAATATTTCCATCGATACATCTATCATAAGAATAATAATTGGTATAAGATGTAATTTCCTTGTTGAAACCAATGGTGAGAAAGCAATTCTCGTCACTATTTATGAGTTCTGTTTGTAAAAGGAAATTTCCTTTTTTATCTTCTCGAAAAGCAACATACCGAACTGCTCCATCCTCAAATTTGATCTTAATATTATTATAGTTTTTATCCTTGTAGTAAATTTTTTCCGCAAAGAACACTCCATTTATACTTTGCCGTTCTATAGGAAACTCAATAATACCTGCTGGAATGAAAGTAATTTGATGTTCGGAAGTATCTCCATTATAAAGTTCCATTTTGTTCCTGTATATCTTTAAATCCAGGATTTCTGTGTGTGTAATTATTTTATAATTTAAGTATGAAAAGAACTTCTCTTCGTGTTCTTCACCATAGACTTTAAGCATGTTATAGTCGCAATTAACTGCATTTATATATGAATTTTTTAGACTTTCGAAGTTAGTACAAATATAATGTGCAAGTTCGTGCGTTGGAAAGTTCAGGAATATTATTTTTTTCTTTTGTTCAAACAGGTGTTGAAGTATAGATTTTGTGGATTTTTTAAATTGCTTCATTTGTTTTTCGGAAGTAGTTTTGAAATCGCTTGAATAACTCTCCCAGCTTATTTCTATGAATTTATCTATGGTATTTATCCAGTTTTTATAGTAATTTGGTGGCGTGGAAAAGACTTCATCTGGCATTTCTCCGAAGAAGCGTTTTCTAAGATTCTCAGTGGAAATTTCAAGTACAGGGAAAGCCTTTCGTTTTCTGATAGCAACAGCAAGTTCTTCAATTAAAGGTAGCTCTATAAGCGGGTCTTCAGATTTTTCGGCATTATGTATTTCCCCGGAAATGGAGATAACATCGTCTGTTTGAATTTTTAATAGATTGTTTACAATGTTAAAGGCGAGTTCTGAATATTTTTCCATCAGGATAAATACCAGCTTTCACCAAGATTAACTTTAATCAATTTTTCGATCTTCCTGTTCAGGATTCTGGATGCTATCTGCTTGAATTTGTCTTCGTTATCACTTACATAAAAATGATCTTCACCAATGATGGAGGTTTCTTTTGCAGGAAGTATTTCATCGAGTTGCTCGGTCACAGCTTCTGCACTATCAATGAGTTTTATATTGCTGCCTATAACTTGTTGTATGGTTTTCTTTAGAATGGGGTAATGAGTACAACCGAGAACCAGTGTATCTATGTTTTTCTGTAAAAGTGTTTTTAAATATTCCTCGATAGTAATTCTGGTTACACGATGTTCTTCCCAACCTTCCTCAGCCAGAGGAACAAACAGGGGACAAGCTTCACTGAAAACTTCTGTATTTGTGTTTAGTTTGGAAATTGATTTTGAGTATGCCTTACTGCGGATTGTTCCTTCTGTTCCAATTATACCTATCCTACCATTTTTGGAATTTTCGACTGCAGAGATAGCACCGGGTTCGATAACCCCAATCACAGGTACCGGAAAGATTTTTTTCAGTTCCTCCAGAGCAATCGCAGAAGAAGTATTACAGGCTATAACAATTATTTTGGCTCCACACTGCATCAGGAACCTGGCATTTTGAATTGAGTATTCAATAACAGTATTTTTTGATTTTGGTCCATAGGGAACACGAGCAGTATCGCCGAAATAAACAATATCCTCATAGGGAAATCTTTTGCGTATCTCTTTGAAGACAGTGAGCCCTCCAACACCAGAATCAAATATGCCGATAGGGTTTTTCTTCAAAATTAATTTCCTTTCCCAGTTTTATAAATTCCAAATTTGTTTTTAATAATAAGTTGTCAAGACGGTTTGAGATTTATTTTTTCGGTTAGATTAGCATTAAGTTTATAACCAAACTGAGATAGTATTTGCAGGGAGTCTTCATACTAATACAAATGAAGTAATCCAGAAACCACAGAATTAATTAGACTTTCTTTGCAAGGATATCTGTAATGAAAGATATGTAATCTTAAATAGCAATATTTTTTGGAAGATATTCTTACTCTTCAATTATTCCTTTTAAAATATCTGATTCGTCTTTGGCAACACCCTGCATAACCTCTTCAATGACGCCTCCAAACATTTTACTCAGCAAAGCAATATTTAACCTGGAAACATAGACAATACCTTGTGAATCTTCATAAACACCGATTCTGCAGGGCATGATAGCAGTAACTTTTTTATTTTTGTCATCTTTTAAAATTTTTGCTACATTATCAGGTTTACAAATGGAAAAAATTGAGACTTTTCTCATATCTTCATGTCCATAAAATTGCATACATTCCTGGATATCATAAATTCGTTGAATATCCCAATCGTGATTAATAATGGAATCTTCAATAAGGTTAAATGTCTCATCAAAACCAAACTTACTTTGGTCAACATTTAACATCATATTTGGCATGGATTTCCAGACAATTATCCCGCAAATTAAAAATCCGAGAATTAAGCCGATTATAAATCCGATTGTTAAATTTTTCATGTTTCTTTCCTTTTTCATATTTTCTTATTCTTCAGTTAAACAATCTTCAATTTCATCACACTTTACGAAATTCTGGTAACCTCTATCCCTTACCTCCCTGAACCAAAGATGGATCATCAAAGCTTTTATGTAAATTTTTTTTGGGTAAAATACTTTTCTTTACCATAATTGCAAACAGTAATTGATTAATCGTTTGACGGTCGTTTTCACCTTTTTTAATTTAGGATTTGTATGGAAGCGATTTGCTACTCCCGATTCAAATATGCCGATAGGCTTTTTCTTCAAAATAAATTCTCTTTCATATATTTATTTATAACAAATTTGATTTTAGGAATAAATTGTCAAGACAGGTTTAGTTATTTATTTTTGTTCTGGAAATGGAATTACATTTTTAAAGTGTAAAATTGACTGATATGGTGAAAATAATAATATATAACGATTGGCTGGAAGGTTATGAGCTCTATACGGGAGTTGGTGTTAATCTAATTAGTGTCTATCCGTAAAGTGCTGTTTCGAGTTGTCCGTTCTCCGTAGTATCCACTCTTTATAGCTTGCTGTGCAGGGCGATGAACTACGAAGGATGAATAAGGATCCGGCAGTTGCCGGAGACGATCCCGAATGTCGGGAAGGTAGCCTGAATACGCACTTTAGCTTCCCGAAAAATCGCCCGATACGGTTTACCCCGTCCCGAATACTTTCGGGACTGGGGTCATTCCCTGTTAAATATTGCCCGCCCTGTGTAATTGCTTTGCACCACTTCGTGGATTAAACTGGGCAAGCATTTCACAGGGTAAACTTCCCTACAGGGTAAACTTACGAGTCGAAAAACCTGAGTTTACGGATAAATACTAATTAATCCATATAGAGTGCAAATTAGGTGTAGAGCTATCTTCGGGTGTAATTTTATGGCACTGGCGAACTTATGAAGGTTTTGATAACGACTTATTTGATCCTTTTTTATATTTGAAATTAAAAGTTATTCTAAATCTTTGTTTATGAAAATAATAACTATTAAA
>DAOVQH010000163.1 GCA_030628755.1 Candidatus Cloacimonadota bacterium
GGCAATAAACAAACGTTAAGAAAAATCTTCTGTTTGAGTTGTTTTCTATTTTTTCATAAATTCTACTTAGAAAATAACGAGTTAAGATTTTTTAGTGGTGTTTACCAATTTTAGTAATTTATATTCGCCGGGAGTTTTTCTTTGCTTCGTTTCTTTTGTCGGTACAAAAGAAATGAAGATCAATGCTTGCAAATCTCTTTATGGAAAATCCTCTTTCTATTATTCAGAAAAAAAAGAATACAATGATTTTGAAATTTTTTCGGGGGATGCCTGAAAAAACATATTTTGATTGACAGATAATATTTATTAAAAGGATTTAACTAAATTAATTTTCTGAAAATTATTTATAATATAAAGAATAATGAGTTCTGCAAAATAGAGTGTATTACTTTATTTGTCATTCCCGTCGGTCTCGGCGCCCAGACGGGTGAAAACGGGAATCTAATCAAATAGAGGATTTTAGATTCCGCATCCAGCTTTCGCATAGCTACAGCTTGGCTGGCAAGTACGGAATGACAAGCAAATAGCATTTTGCAGAACGCTTTCAAAGAATAAATAAAGGAGAAGGTAATGGATAAAAAGAGGATCTACCTTTTTGGTGATGGCAAAGCTGAAGGCAAAACCGATATGAAAAATCTCCTCGGAGGAAAGGGAGCAAACCTTGCAGAGATGAATCTGGTTGGCGTTCCTGTTCCCCCTGGTTTTACGATCACAACAGAAGTCTGTACAGAATATAACGAGCTTGGAAAGGAAAAAGTCATTGAACTTCTTAAAGATGAGGTGAAAGCTGGAATAAGAAATATAGAAAACATCATTGGAACAAGATTTGGCAATAATGACAATCCCTGTCTTGTTTCCGTTCGCTCAGGAGCAAGGGTTTCTATGCCCGGGATGATGGATACAGTCCTTAACCTCGGCTTGAACGACAAAGCTGCTGAAGGTCTTGCGAAAAAATCCGGTAATGAACGATTCGTCTGGGATTCCTACCGTAGATTTGTTCAAATGTACGGTGATGTAGTACTTGGTATGAAACCTGCAACAAAAGAAGAGATTGACCCATTTGAAGGAATAATTGATGAAATAAAAGAACAAAAAAATATAATCAATGATACCGAACTAACAACAGACGATCTTAAAGAAATAGTAAAAAGATTCAAAACAGCAATTAAAGAAACTACAGGTAATGACTTCCAGGAAGATCCCTGGACACAGCTCTGGGGAGCAATAATGGCTGTATTTGATAGTTGGAATACAGAGAGAGCTATCTATTACCGTAAGATCAATGGAATTTCAGATGATTGGGGAACTGCAGTAAATATTCAAGCAATGGTCTATGGAAATATGGGTGATAATTCAGCAACCGGTGTTGCATTTACACGTGATGCTGCCACAGGTGAAGATATCTTCAATGGAGAATATCTTATAAATGCTCAGGGAGAAGATGTCGTCGCAGGTATAAGAACTCCCCAGCAGATTACACTTGAAAGCTCTTTACGATGGGCTAAACTGGCAAATATAAGCGAAGATGAGCGAAAAGAAAAATATCCCTCACTTGAAGAAACAATGCCCGAGCTTTACAAAGAACTATGTAAAATCGAAACCAATCTTGAAAATCATTATAAAGATATACAAGACCTTGAATTTACTATTCAGGATGGAAAACTCTGGATTTTACAAACACGTAATGGAAAAAGAACCGGAGTTGCCATGGTGAAAATTGCAATGGATATGCTGAAACAGGGTATGATAGATGAAAAGACTGCTTTAATGCGCGTTGAACCAAATAAACTCGATGAACTCCTTCATCCTGTATTTGATGATGAAGCTATAAAAAATGCCAGAGTAATCGCCAAAGGACTTCCAGCATCTCCAGGTGCAGCTACAGGACAGCTTGTATTCTTTGCTGATGAAGCTGAAAAATGGGCTAATAAGGACCTGGATGTTATCCTTGTCAGGATTGAAACCTCACCGGAAGACCTTCGTGGAATGAACGTTTCAAATGGTATCCTGACAGCTCGTGGAGGAATGACCTCGCATGCTGCAGTTGTAGCACGTGGTATGGGCAAATGTTGTGTTTCCGGAGCTGGCTCAATAATCATTGATTATAAAGCAAGGACACTTACAACTGATGGAAGAAACTTCAAAGAAGGTAGTTGGATCTCTTTAAATGGAACAACCGGTGAAGTTTATGAAGGTAAAGTTCAGACAAAAAATCCAGAATTGAGCGGAGATTTCGGAGAATTAATGAAACTCTGTGATAAACACACAACCATGGGAGTTCGTACAAATGCAGATACACCACATGATTCTAAAGTAGCTCGCGATTTTGGCGCACAGGGAATCGGGCTTTGCAGAACCGAACATATGTTCTTTGAAGGTGACAGGATTAAAGCTGTTCGTGAGATGATCCTTGCTGAAGATGAAAAAGGAAGAAGAAAAGCTTTAGATAAACTTTTACCTATGCAGCGTCAAGACTTTGAAGGAATTTTTACAGCTATGGAAGGACTTCCGGTAACTGTTCGTCTGCTGGATCCACCTCTTCATGAATTCGTTCCAAAAGATGAGAAGGGACAAAAAGAAATGGCAGATGAAATGGGAATTTCCCTGGCTGAAATCAAAGCTCGAGTTGAATCTTTATCTGAAATCAATCCTATGCTGGGACACCGTGGATGCAGACTGGGAAACACTTACCCGGAAATCTCTGAAATGCAGACCAGAGCGATTATCGAAGCAGCTCTAAACCTGAAAGCAAAAGGAATTAAAACAAAACCAGAAATAATGATACCTCTCATAGGTACTGTGGAAGAATATAAAATGCAACATGATATTGTATTCAGGGTTGGTGAAGAAATTTTTGCAGAAAGAAATGACAGGATCGATTATCTGATTGGAACCATGATTGAAATCCCACGCGCAGCCCTTACAGCTGATGAAATAGCCAAGCATGCACAATTCTTTAGTTTCGGAACAAATGACCTTACCCAGATGACCTTTGGTTACAGCAGAGACGATGCAGGAAAATTCCTTTCAATCTATATTGAAAAAGGTATTCTGAAACATGATCCATTCCAGATTCTTGACCAAACAGGTGTAGGTCAACTGGTAGAAATGGGAACAAAAAAAGGTAGAAGCACCAGACCTGACCTTAAAGTTGGGATATGTGGTGAGCATGGTGGAGAACCGAATTCTGTGAAATTCTGCCATAAAGTTGGTATGAACTACGTTAGCTGTTCACCCTATCGCATTCCTATTGCAAGACTCGCTGCTGCTCAAGCTTCAATAGAAGAATAATTATTCAACCCGTTCCCAAGCTTGGGCTGGGGAACGAGTAATATAGTCTTAACTCTGGTTGCTAAGCCCCAGCCTATCGGGGCGTAGTTTACGGAGACTGGCTTGGCAACCAATTCTCATTATTATTCAACACATTCCCAAGCTGGGGCTCCACGCGATGCCGCATGGCTGTCGTGGGAACGAGTAATAAAAAAAGAAAAACAGTATGCTGGTTCAAATTTGTAGTCTAAACTAAAACATTTAGGATCATCCGGCTTTTGCCGGATTGAACAAGTAACGTAGGTTCTTTATACAAAGAAAGGAGTACTCAAGAAATTGGATTCAAAATATCATATTATCTCATACTTTTCAAAAGTAAAACAAATACAGCACCCTTTGGTTTATTATCTTCAACAAAAATACTACCACCCCATCTTTCAACTGATTTCTTAACAATATACAATCCCATTCCTGTGTGTGCTTTTTTACCATATTTGAACCCTTCGTCAAAGATTTTTTCCTTAATCTTATCAGGAACACCAGTTCCATTATCTGCTATTTTTACGAAACATCTGTCTTTGTAAGTTCCGATTTTAATATCTATTCTGTTAGTTTTTCCATGAACAACAGCATTTCTGAAAATATTATCAATTACAGAATTAAGAGCATCATCGGCAAAAATCTCTTTTTTACCTTTGATTGCAAATTCGATATCCGGATAGTTCTCCATTACCTGTTTTATCACCTCCGATATCTCAAAGACCTTTAAACTTTCTTTAGCGATCAAGTTTTCATGTTCCCTCATTTTGCGAATTAATTCAGCACTTTTATTAACGTTTAATGAAGCTTCATCAAGAATCGATTCATCTTTCTTAACTTTGTAAATTCTGATTGCACTCTTGATAACAGCCAGGTTATTGGCAAGATCGTGCCTTAGAATTGTGTTGATCAGTTTAAGTTGTTCCCTGTGTCTATTTATTTCTTCTTCCGCTCGTTTGCGCCGAGTAATATCTTCAATAATTCCATCATAGAATTGGACATTATCTTCTTTATCTTTTACTACAACCGCAGATACAGAAGCTATAAAGAAGGACCCGTCCTTTCTCTTTAACTCTAATTCCTCATCTTTCACAAAACCTTCTTTCTGCATTTTATCACTGAATTTCTTTCTTTCTTCAGGATGGATATAAAGGTCTGCAACATTATAGGATAGGAATTCCTTCTTACTTTTAAATCCAAACATTTCAACTATTGCCGGGTTAGCTTCAATGTATTTTCCTTTTGCACCAACTGTATTTCTATAGATACCTATATTAATATTTTCAGTTAGAGTTCTGTATTTTTCTTCACTTTCCTTTAAAGCATTTTCAATCTGCTTGCGCCTGGTAATATCACGGGCGATCCCACACAATCCAATAATCTCACCTGAGCTGTCGCGAATTGGTACTTTAATAATATGAAATGTTCTTGGAATACCATTTACAGGTTTTGTATCTTCCTCCTGAATTATTTCCCCATTAATAACCTGAGAATCAACGTTTCTAATTCGTGCTCCTATTTCTTTTCCGAATAAATCATCATCTGTTAGTCCAACAATTTCAGATGCAGAAACTCCAAAAAGTTTTTCCATTGCCGGGTTTACTTGACGATATATATGAGAGCGGTCTTTTATAAATATAAAATCCTGAGCGGTTTCGAAGACTGCCTGGAATCTTTCTTCGCTTTCCTTTAGAGCTTTTTCTGCTTTATTACGTTCTGTGATATATCTAGTAAAAATTTTATTAATAAATAACCCAATAAATATAGATAGTAGTGTAACTATTATACCCAAAATTGCAATATATAAAAGGTTAGCTTGGTATTTACTTTGAGCTTTGACTTGAGCATCTGCTAATTCTTCCATATGTATTTTTATATGTTCACGAAGTTTTTCTCGTAAAGGATAAAATGAAGAGCGAAAATCCTCTTTTATCTTCTCAAACAAAATATCACTTTCAACTCCCTGGTCTTTCAGGTTTATGATTTCAGTGCTGGCAGATATAAGTTTTTGTGATAATGTTATGATTTTTTCAGCTGCTTGTTGTTCCTCTATACCGATATGTTTTTCGTGTTCATAGTGTATTTGAGCTTCATTTTCAAGGTTAGACCAGCTCTCCTGCAACCATTCTTTAATAGTTTTTTCATTTCTTACAATGTTTCCCCTCAAGATATAAGATAAAGTCCATAATTTTATATCAGTAGCTTCATATTTCATTTTTGTCATTGAAATTGCACCGGGAATAATATCATCATTTAATTCATTAAATAGTTTCTGTACACTTAAACTGCTGAATATTGTATAAAGGCAGATTATCCAAACTAAAAGAATGATTATAGTGGATCCTAAATTTATTTTTTTTCTCATTTATTATTTCTATATTTCATTATTCAAAATTAAAAGTTTTTCATCCTTTCTTCTTAGAAACTAATTAATTTTACATAAAATAAAAATCAAGTTATTTTAATACAATTATTCGTGCCAAGATTATTAAGAGTTATAAATAATTGTTTGGATAAATTTTTTAGAGGATGTAATCAAGTGAAAAATAAGAAGTTAAGGTTTTGGTTTTTATTAATAATAAAGTTATTAGTGTCAAGTCAAGCGTGTTCTCGTTCCCAATCCCCTGATTGGGAACGCAATAACAAGCCAAACACTGTTTGGGGAATACGTCATTTGATGCTTGACTTGACATTAGA
>DAOVQH010000002.1 GCA_030628755.1 Candidatus Cloacimonadota bacterium
AAGTTGCTTTCTCTCAGAGATTTCCTTCTTTAGTTGTATATTGGCTTCACTCAGGTCTTTTGTTCTTTCTTCAACCAATTTCTCTAAAAGCTGGGTAGCTTTTTTATTCAGTCGATAACGATAATAAACGACAAATGCCAGCGCCAATACAATCGTTAATCCGAAAAAGAGCAACCACGCAGTCAGTCTTTGCTTTTCAGCCTTAAGTTTATAGATTTCATTGTCTTTTTGTAAAAGTTCAATTTCTTTTTCCTGTTCCTCTAACAAAAGTTCTACTTCGTATGTAGTCTCCATACCAGCGATTATTTCCATTCTCTCTTTAGAAAAAATACTATCTTTGATACTTGCATACAGTTTGTAATACTCCAGAGCTCTTTGGAAATTATTTTTTACAGAGTATACTTTTGAAATTTTTTCATAAATTTCAATTATCAAATCTCTAATTTGGATTTCTTTAGCTATTTTCAAGCCTTGTTCAAAATAGTTTAGAGCTTTATTGTAACTTTTTAGTTTGAAATAGACTGAACCAACATTATTCAAAGAGGCAGCAATACCTTTTTTTCGTCCGATTTTCCTGTACATCTTCAAGGCTTTAAGAAGGTATTCCAGGGATCTATTGTATTCCTTAAGATTTTCATAGACTACCCCGATGTTATTTGAAGCATCAGCAATTCCATTTTTATCAGATATCTCTTCATATAATCTCAGAGATTGCAGATAATAATCTAAGGCAGTATTATATTCACCCAGATCATCATAGATAATCCCAATGTTATTCAACTTTCCTGCAATTCCAAATATATTCCCAAGTTCTTCTTCAATTTTCAGTGACCTTTTATAATACTCCAAAGCCATATCAGTATTACCAATGTTGTCATAAATAATCCCAATATTGCCGAGGGAACTGGCTATACCATTTGTATCTTCAATTTCTTCGTAGATTTTCAGAGATTTTAAATGATATTCAATAGCTTTTTCATAGTTTGTTAGATTACCGAAAATAATTCCGGTATTGTCTAGTGTGGCGGCCTGGCCTGGCAGATTTTTCATTTCCTCATATATCCGTAGTGAACGCAAAAAATATTCGAGTGCTTTATTGTAATTACTCAAACTTTCGTAAACCATTCCAATATGATTTAAAGAACCTGCAATACCAATTTTATTGCCGATTTCCTCTTCCAACTTTAGTGATTCCAGATAATAATCGAGCGCTTGCTCATAGTTGTTCAAGCTCCCCTGAACAATTCCCAAGTTATTTAAAGCATTAATTATATCTTTTTTATCACCAATCTTTTTTCGTAGTTCAAGAGATTGAATAAAATGTTCTACAGCAGTATCAAAATCATTGAGATAATAATAAGCTCCCCCGATATTCTTGATCGCTTCTGCTTCACCCTTTTTGTAATCTAATTCTTTAGCCAGACTTAATGCCTGGTTTCCATATTCAAGGGTTTTTTGGGGGTCAACTTCCCAATATGCCTTAGAAAGACGATTAATTGCTTTAACTTTTTCAATTCCTGTAGTTTTTTCAATTTCTGTTTTTAAGCTATCAATTAAGGCATTTTCCGAAAATAGTGCTACTGAAATAAAAAATATAATGAAAATTATAATTGTCTTTTTCATTTATATCCTAATTATTTTAACTGGCTTTCCTAATTTCTTCCCATAATCCATTGTGTATTTTGTACCTTCGCATTTACCATCCCAGAAAGCAATGATCCTGTCGCAATGTTCTACAATCAATTTATCACGAATGTGCTTTGCCTTGTCACCATTTTTTTTGTAGTCGGGTGGGAATTCAAGGAACTTTATTTTATTTTGAAATGAATACTGTTTAGCAAGGGTATCCGTTCCTGGTGCTCCGCCGCTTACAATTACAGAAATTCCCGATACAGGATCGAGAACCGACTTTAGTTTTGAATAATCTGTAAACTCTTTTGAACCAACAACTGCGAGTTTCATGACCCCACCTTTAATCTAATCTTGAGAACGGTTGAGCGAAACTTGACACAAGTCTGAAAGATCTTGTGTTAAGTTGATTGAAAACAACTTAAGTCAAGACAGGCTGAAGCCTGCTTAACTCAAGTTTAATGTTATTTCAACAAAACCATCTTCCTTAACGCTTTGGTCTTACCATCAACATCCAGCTTATAGAAGTAGATGCCGCTGGAGCAGGGTTTGTTGTTTTCATCCTTACTATCCCAGATTACAGAATATCTGCCGGATTTCATTTTTTCTTTAATTAGCGTTTTTACTCTCTGTCCTTTGATGTTGTAGATTATAATTGAAACTTTTTTCTCTTTATCGTCTGAACCGGCTATAGAAAAAGCAATTTCAGTATCCGGGTTGAAGGGGTTGGGGTAATTTTGTAATTGGTAATTGGTGATTGGTAATTCGTTATTTCCTGCTCCTGTTCCCTGCCATTCGTAGCAGCCCATGTCAATTATATCTTCGTAGATTCGTGGATTCCCATCCAAATCGTATTCGGGAAGATTCAAGCCTGTTGTATCGGGTGTGCCTGTATTTATGCAAGGAGAATTTGAGAAGAAATAAAAATCTCCGTTTTCAGGATCAAGGAAAAGAGGGTCAGAATTTAAGTTATAGTAATATGGGATATTATAAATAATCGGATATTGAGGAGTTGAACCTTCATAATTTAAGTAAAAACTTCCAATTCCACCCTCAATATCGTCATAATAAAAACTAGCATTAGCAGGAGACCATGCATAAGTCATACTAATCCAGTCATAATACCAATAAGCATAAAGAGCAACTTCATCTCCTCCTTCTACTGCGTTGTCATCCCAAAAAATGCAATCAATAACATTAGTAAGTTCAGATTGAGTACAATATAATCCTCCTCCTTTAAATTGAGCAGAATTATTAGTTATTGTACAATTTACAATATCATTATCTCCTGTGCAATACAAACCTCCTCCATAATCTGCACTATTTGAGTGGATAAGTGAGTTGCATAGTTCTAATCTTTGCCCATAAATGCCACCACCATCCTGTATTGCAATATTATGACATATTACATTTGATTCTATATCAGAGCCAGCGTTATAATAAGAATTTCGACAATAAATTCCACCTCCTTTATTGCCAGAAATGTTATAGCAGATATAGTTGTTTCTTAAAATTACCATACAAAATTTAAGTGCAATCCCTCCTCCACAACCCGCATAATTATTTATAATTTTTGAATTTATAATTTGGGTTTTTGAAAACTCCGAATATAATGCACAACAATATATAGCGCCACCCAAATAATCGGGATCAGCTCCTAAAGCCTTTCCATACTCTAAATGACAATATACTATTTTTGAGGAATCATTTGTAGTCGGTGTATTATCAAAACGGATTCCATGCCAACCACCATCTGGAATGGTGTGATTAGAAAAACCTGTAGTGTCATTAATTGTAAAGTATATTAAATCCTGTTCAGTTCCTACAGCCAATAATCTACCTTGAACATTGAATTTATAGTGTCCTTGAAATTCCACCAGAACTCCAGGATCAATTGCTAGTGTTTCTCCATCTGGGATTGTGATTTCTCCTTCGATGAGATATGGTGAACCGGATATTTCCCAAGTACCAGAAACATCTCCTCCAGGAATTGTGGTTTGAGCAAAAAGAAAAGTACTGCAAAAAATCAGGATAAAAATAAATATAAGGTTTTTCATAATAACCTCCTGTTCAATGTAAGTCAAGACAGGCTACCCTGTTGAAACTTGACACAAGTCTGCAAGATCTTGTGTTAAGTTGAATGTAGACCAACTTAAGTCAAGATTGTCCGGCGGTTGCCGGACAACTTAACTCAAGTTTTATATTATTTCAACAAAAGCATCTTCTTCGATGCTTTAGTTTGTCCATCCACTTTAAGTTGATAAAAATAAATTCCGGAACCAACAGGATTATTATTTTCGTCTTTCCCATTCCAAAGTATGGAGCAGCCGTGTCCGTCGGTTTTTGTGACGAGAGACTCGTCACACTCCAAAGTTTTCACTTTCTGCCCTTTTATATTATAAATACTTATCTCTGCGTCCTCTGCGTCCTCTGCGGTGAAAAAGATGGTTGTTGTAGGACTGCGTCCGGCACCTGACGGATTAAAAGGATTTGGGTAGTTTGATAAATATACATTCTCTATCTGGGTTATACTGTCTTCTTCGATATTTGTAACCGGAGATAAACTACATTTATAAAAAGTGAGTTCACCTTCCAACCCATAAGGCCAGACATTTCCACAAGCAATCCAGTACTCATTATTTAAAACCGTGATACCACAAGGCCAATAACCATCAGGATAATCACAATGTGCTATTCCTTCAATTTCTCCATTATCTGCATTAAGAATGAATATCAACTCATTAAAATATGATTGTACATATAATTTTCCATCATAATATTCAAGAAATTGTAACTTCAGATCAGAAGTATAAAAGGAATCAATCAGTGTATTGGAATCAGGATCTAATTTGAAAATCTGATTCAGGCAGCTATAATAAAAATATTCTTCATCATTTGCCAGACCCATGATGGGAGGAGAAAGAGGATAATGTGGATAGTTTGGACAAATAAGTGTATCAAGAACAGCCCCTGTTTCTGGAGAAACTTTTATAATCCCCTGTAAGTGATAATTATAGGCAGGATTAACAAATCCGATAAGCCAGAGATAATTCTCATAATAGGTTAGATCCCTCACAGTAAAATCATCGATTTGTGTAAGAGTATTTATTATCTGCTGTATTTGAGGATTATAACAGTAGGTCTCTGAATTCTTAAACCAAAGATATTCATCATCATTGCACAAACCTGTACTTCTTCTAAATTCCGGGAACAGGTGTTCTTCCTGAATGATAAATTCAAATTCGTCATAAATATTCCCATAAATTGTTACTTCATCAAATATATTTGAGACACCCAGAGAAAATAAACAAAATCCCAGTGTTATATCACCGTAGAAATAACTTATCATATAATCCGGTTCAAGCTCATCACAATGCCATATCTTGAAATCGGAACTTCCATCCTGAAATCTTAGTTTAAGATAATACCATTCACCCGGCTGTACGCTGTAACTATAGTATTCTACATATAGACAATTCGCTGCGAAATCGGTAATATAAAGACCCGGACCTACATGAAAGCCATAATAGAATGTTAACCATGGAGCGATTTCTATTCCGGTAGAATAATTTTCAGAACAAGATTGAGCTTTCCATTTTAGTTGAATTGTATATTGGTATGGACAATTAAAATTCTGGAGAATTGCTTTCGAATCCTCTTCAATCAGGAGACAATTATTCCCATCATCGTCAATTACCAATATTGAGCCTGTGCTGTCAGGATACCAGTTCGTGGGAGGTTGGCCAACTATATCATCTTCAAAGTCGTCAAAAAATAAAATCTCTTCAGATAAAAGTAATGAGTAGATTAATAAAATAAAGAGCGAGAAAATTATTACTTTCTTCATCTTTCCTCCAATGAAACTAAACCTTGCGAACGGTTGAGCGAAACTTGACACAAGTCTGAAAGATCTTGTGTTAAGTTGAATGTTAGATCAACTTAAGTCAAGACAGGCTGAAGCCTGCTTAACTCAAGTTTTACAACAATTCATTTCTTTTCACGTCTCTCAGTTTATTTACAATTTTCTTAACTTGTTCAGAATCTACTTTTCTAGAAATCAATAATGCATCTGTTGTGTCAATAATTATTAAATTCTCCACTCCGATGAGCGCAACAAATTTATCGGAATTAACATAGTTTTTTTTACTTTCAATTATTTCACTTTTACATTTAAGAACATTATTGTTTTCATCTTTGGGAGAAACATCGTAGAGCGCTTTCCAGCTTCCCACATCACTCCAGCCATAATCTACTGGAATAACAACACGTTTTTCTGCTTTTTCCATAATCCCGATATCGACAGGTAATTTGGGCATTTCAGCATATTCAGTGGAAATATCTGCGGTCAATCCCTCGGTATTCCATTTGACTTCTATCCTTTCCAGAACTTGTGAAACTTTTGGAAGGTAATCCTGAAAAGCTTTAAGGATGGTCTCAATTTTCCACATGAACATACCACTGTTCCAGAAGAAATTACCTGCTTTCAGGAAAGTTTTTGCAGTTTCCAGATCTGGTTTTTCTTTAAACTGTTTAACGAAGAAGCCTTGGTCATCTATCTTTTCGCCTGCTTCGATGTAGCCAAAACCTGTGGCTGGATAGTCTGGTTTAATTCCGAATGTAACCAAATTATCCAGTTCTGCTGATCCTTCACCGACTTCCAAGGAAGCCAGAAAATCGTCTCTACGGCCAATTAAATGGTCAGCTGGGAGTACTATCATTTTTTCCGATTTATCGTATTTACGGGCAAGATATTGAGCGCTGAGGGCAATACAGGGAGCAGTATTCATTCCAAATGGTTCAATTATAATATTTTCTTCAGGAAGCTGGGGCAAATGCTTTTTAGTTAGTTCAACCTGAGATCGAGCAGTTACAACGTAAATATCTTCCATTCTGATTTTTGGAAGCAGGCGATCTACTGTCATTTGCAGCATAGACTTTTCGGAGAGAATCTTCAAAAACTGTTTAGGCTTGGATTCCCTGCTCAGAGGCCAGAAGCGAGTTCCCACACCACCTGCCATAATTAATGCTATCATTTTATGCTCCTTCTTTTCTTTAAACTTAACAAGTTTTAGAAACTTGTTAAGTTTTCTAAATTTTAAGTTTTCTAATTCAGTTTTCAATATCTTCCTCAATCAGTGAAACTTGACACAAGCATGCAGGACTTGTGTTAAGTTGAATGACTCATGACTAATATATAATTAATAGCATCTTGAATCAAATCCGATTGAAACCGGACTTAACTCAAGCTGTTCATTCCCCGATTCATAAAACTTTCCGAATCCGGCAGCTGCCGGAAAGAATTTCTTTGGGGGAAGCTTCGGAAAGTTCACAATTTCATTTAAACTTAACAATCCGGCAGTTGCTGGATTGTTAAGTTTCACTCTATCGATTATCAATAATATTCACATCTTCAGGCAAATTCAGTTCAAAGATACTCTCAGGTAGTTGTGTATTAAATTTTTCTGAGGAGAACTTATAAATCACGCTGTTTTCCTGTTCATCTAAAATCATGAATTCGGTTATAAGACAATCATTCACGTGAATAAATATCTGTTCTTTCTCAGGTGTAATAAATTTTATTTTAAAGCTTTTCTCATTTTCTTCTATCAATTCCTTTCGAGAAATATCCCAATATTGAGAAATAAATTTTACAGGTCTTAGTTCCATATCAATTTCATTTGATATCAAAGCTTGATTTGAAGATGGTTCATAGATTGTAATATCACTATTCGCAATTAGAAGTTTTTGTCCTTGTGGTTCTTCATAATCCAGCAGTAGATGTGAACTGTCGTAATATATTTTTCCAAAGGATTGTTTAAAAGTGTCCAGTTCTTTCCAGTAATTTTCCTGTAGGAAATTCGCTTCATAGGTTTTTATAGAAGAATATTTAATCAGGATATTTTCATAAATTTCTTCCAATTTCTCATTTGCAAAAAGAGAAATAGAAAATACAAATATTGCAAGTACAATCTTACTCAGGTAAGAAGCCATATATTTTCAGATCCTCTTCTGTAGCCAGAACTTCCCGGGATTTGCTGCCCACGTGTGGTCCCACGATTCCTGCCTGTTCCATCAAATCTATTAATCTGCCTGCTCTGGCGTAGCCAATCTTGAAATGACGTTGCAGCATTGAAACAGATGCAGTACCTGCTGTTACAACTGCAACTGCAGCTTCCGGAAAGAGTTCATCGTCATAATCAAATTCTTCTAAACTGGTTTCTCCCTCAGAAATAATCGTGATTTCCTGATCTGGTTTTGGTTGAGTTCTTAGATAATCAACAATATTATGAATCTCAGTTGGTAAAATATAGGCAGTATGAATCCTTTCAGGTTCTCCTTTTCCTGGAGCTAAGAAAAGGCTATCACCCAAACCGAGGAGTTTTTCAGCACCATTTACATCGATGATAACACGGGAATCAATTTTGGTTGAAACTTTAAAGGCAACACGGGATGGGAAGTTTGCTTTAATAATACCTGTTAATACTTTAATCGAGGGACGTTGGGTTGCCAGGATAAGATGAATACCTATTGCACGTGCCATTTGAGCCAGTCTGGTAACAGGTCGTTCTACCTCTCTTCCAACAGTCATCATCAGGTCAGCTAATTCATCAACGATAATCACAATATGAGGTAAAGCAGTATCATCGATTGTTTCATCTTTCTCTCGGATTTTTATTATTTTCTCGTTATATGCATCCAGATTTTTAACTTTGTATTTTTGAAGAAGTTCGTATCTTTTCTCCATTTCTACAATTCCCCAATTCAGCACTGCCAGTGCATCTTCGTTGTTTGTTACAACACTTTGAATTAAATGTGGAATTCCTTCGTAACCTGTAAGTTCTATACGCTTAGGGTCAATCAGAATGAATCTTACTTCTTCAGGTGTAGTTCTAAAAAGTATGCTATTTATGATAGTATTGATACAAACGCTTTTTCCTGAACCGGTTGCCCCGGCAATGAGAAGATGCGGCATTGTTGCCAGATCCGCCACAACGGATTTGCCTGAAATATCTTTTCCAAGACCAAAAGCCAATTTACTCTTCATAACCTTCATTTCATCTGAAAGGAGGATATCTTTCAGGTAGATAGTATCCCGATTTATATTTGGTATTTCAATTCCCACCAAACCTCGTCCTGGGATGGGAGCCTGCACACGAATACTGGTTGCCTTAATTGCCAGGGCAAGATCATCGGCTAATGCATGAAATTTATTAACTTTAACGCCCGGTGCAGGCTTTATTTCGTATTGTGTAATAATAGGTCCAATATTCACATTTTTTACTTCAGCTTCAACTCCAAACTCAGCCAATTTCTGAACGAGGATCTTGCTAACCTGTTTGATATTTTCTTCAATTTCTTCCCTATCTCTCCTACTTGGTTGCACGCTTGATAGAAAATCTTCAATCTCAGGTATTACGTATTCTATAGCTTGTTCTCCCTCTATTCTGGTTTTATCCTGAGTAAGCTTACGTTTTATAATTTTGGGTTTAGGCTCTATTTTATCTATATCTTCATAAGCTACATGGTCAGTTATACTTGGAATTTTTTCAATATTAGTTTTCTCTTCTACAATTTTAATATCTTTTACAGGTTTATGTTTAATTGTCCTTTTCTTAGACTTTGCTTGTTCCTTTTTAAATATCCGAACTATAAATTTAATTCCATTATATATCATTTTAAACAAAAATAAGAAAAAAACTTTAACATTCTCAACCTCAAAAATAATCAAAAGGCATGTAATTACTATTGCTAATGAAATTATAAAAGTACCGGTAAAGTCAAACACCCTTGTAAAGAACTCAAAGATTTTCCAGGGAACTATTCCTGCATTTATTTGTGATGAGGGACGAATAATAAATAAAAGTATATCAAAGAAAAAGGCAAAAATAATAAAGCATATTATTTTTCGGAATGGATTCTTTTCTTTTCGCATAAATATACTAAAAAACCCTAATAGCGCTGTTCCTAGCAAAAGTGAGATACTAAAGAATTTTCCAAAAATATAAATAAACCAGTAACCGAAAAATACTCCAAAAGGACCGATTGGGTTAGATACAGATGGAAAATCAAGTTTAACTACCCTGAAGAAATTTAATTCAGCGTTCTTTAAAGTTCTGTAATCTTTAACCAGATCGATAATATTACCGGAAATAGCAATTAGAAATAGAACAGATAGAAGGATTACAACAATTCCAAGAAAAACAAACCAGAAGTTACTTTTAGTTTCCTTTTTCATAATATCTCCATCAGATGTTGAATCTTATCTTTAGAATGTCCCCGTCTTTGACAACATAATTTTTTCCTTCCAACCGAAATAAACCTTTTTCTCGAACTTCTTTTTCACTCCCTGAATTTATCAGATCGTCATAAGAAAAGCATTCAGCACGTATAAAACCACGTGCAAAATCAGAATGGATCTTTCCAGCAGCTTCTAAGGCACTTTCACCTTTTGTGATCGTCCAGGCTCTTACCTCATCTTTTCCAATAGTAAAGAAACTGATATACCCCAGAAGTTCGTAGGATAACTTTGTTAATCTATCTCGAGCAGATTCTTTGATACCCATATCTTCCATAAATTCTTTTTTTTCTTCATTTGAGAGTTTATTTAATTCCATTTCGAATTTCCCGGCAAATTCAATTACTTCATATTTATTTCCAATTTTATTTAATACTTCTTCATTCTGACCAAAATTATTCTCTCTTGAGTTAAGTATCACCATGATAGGTTTTTGACTGATAAATTGAAATCCCCGAATCATTTTTTCTTCTTCATTAGATAATTCCAGTTCACGGATGGGTTTTTCTTGGTTTAAATATTCCATAACCTTTTTTATAGCTTTTTCTTCAATAAGTAGTTCGGTTTCCTTTATACCTCTTTTTTTACTTAACTCGATTTTCTCCATTCTTTTCTCAGCGACTATTAAATCTGAAATTATTAGCTCAGAATTTATTTTATCAATATCGGAAATTGGATCAGGCATTCCTAAAGTTTGCGATATAATTTCATCATCAAAATTTCTAACAATAAGAGCTAATGCATCTGTGGTTTTCGCTAAAGTTAATAAATTGCTTGAAAGCTCATCATGACCTGAACTACCAGCCAAGCCTACAAAATCAATGTACTCTATTTTAGTATAAATTGGTTTTCTTGGTTCATACATTTGTGCCAGTTTTGTAATCCGAGGATCCTTAACTTCAACTATTCCAAGATTCGGTTCAACTTTCTGTCCTGAATATGAAGTGATCTCTGCTTCAAGACCGGTTAACGCATTGAAAATCGTTGTTTTTCCTGAGTTTTGTAGTCCAATTAATCCTATTTTCATAGTTCCTCTTTTTATCCAAGCTTGCCAAATTTCGATCCCGAAAGCTTTCGGGAGGCAAGTTTCACAACTTCATTTGGTTTAAGCATTCTCCACATTCCAACAGGAAGCTTCCCAAGCTTTATATTGCCAACTTGAAGCCTTTTTAATTCCATTACTTCTGACCCAATCTCTTTTATCATATATCGAATCTGTCGTTTTCTACCTTCGAATAAAGTAATTTTTAGAATAGTTGAATATTCTAATTTATTTTTCATATGAATGATAGCTGGTAGTGTTTTTTTCCCGTATATTATTATGCCATTCCTTAACTTATTAATCTGTTCATTGTTTAGACATCCTTTCACTTTTACCTTATAAACTTTAGGAAGTTTAAAGCGTGGATGAATTAGCTTCTCAGAAAAATCACCATCATTTGTGAACAGTAATAAACCTGAAGACATATAATCTAAACGACCTATAGAAAAGAGATGAACACCAAAATCAGGTAGTAAATCATAAACTGTTTTTCTGCCAAATTTATCATATTTGGAAACTAAGTATTTTTTCGGTTTATTTAAAATTAAATAAATATTCTTCTGGGCAGCTTTGATGTTTTTTCCATTGTAATTTATAATATCATTTTCCGGATCTATTTGAGTTGAAAGATCTTTAACTATTAGACCATTCACAGATATTTTTCCATCTATTATCAGTTTCTCAACATTTCTTCTCGAACCAAGATTGCATTGAGCCAAGAACCTATTTATTCTTACCATTCTTCTAAACTTTCTTTAATAATTATATCAAACATATCCTTAATAATTTCATTTTGTGCTTCTTCTTCGGTTGAGAACTCACTGGTTTCATCTGAAGAGGAATAGGTTTCTGAAATTATTAGAGCTTTATCTTGCCAGATTATATTATTTTTTTTTAAATCAGTAAAAGTAATACTAAATAAAACTCTGACTTCGTATTCATCTACATCGGAACCAGCATAAGTTAATATCTTATTTGAATAATCAAGAATTTGTCCTTCAAGCTGACAATCGGGTGATATACTTACAATCTTTAATCTACCATCGCTTTCAAAATAATTTGTTAGATTATTAAATATAACTTCTTCCAGATTATATTCTGTTGTATTATTCTCAAAGGGCAATATTGCTATCGTCTTCAGGTGTGGAAAACCAGTTGTATAAACCGAATAACTACAAGCCATGAGAAAGACAGTTACTATAAATATTCCAGATTTCTTCATGCTTTTTATCAATTTGATTCTTATATTTCTGTCAAGAAATTACTCGTAAAGCTTGACAGAAAAAAAATAATCGCAAATAAGACCTTCTATGACAGTCAAGATAAAGGAGCAGTAATGATAAAAGATTATCTAACAATAAGACAAACTGCAAATTTCCTAAAAGTAACTGATTCGGTAATAAAGGAAATGATAAAGTCTAAATTATTCAAAGCTACCAGAAAGGGTAATACATATCAAATTGAAAAGGCTGAAGTAGAAGAATGGCTTGCGAATTTAAATGAAAGAGAAATCGAACAGCTTGCCTTAAAAAGATCTGTATGCAGATTTTCAGATTATTTTAAACCCAGATATGTATATCTGGATTTTGAAGCGGATAATAAATATGAAGCAATTGCTGAAATGTCAAAGAGGGCAAAAGATCTTAAGATTGTTAAAGATCATAGATGGCTCTACCAAGTAGTTGTTGCCCGTGAAGAACTTGTGTCTACTGCGATCGGAAAGGGTGTTGCTTTATTACACCCACGTCATTTGCATCCCTCAAAGGTAAAAAAGCCTTCAATTATTTTTGGTAGATCTGCAAAGGATATCGAATTTGATGCTATCGATAATCTACCTGTAAGATTATTCTTTATGTTGTTATTGCACGATGACGTTCAACACTTATTTTCAATATCCTATATATCAAAACTGCTTATGAATGAGAAGATTTTAAAAACTTTAAGAAAAGCACGTTCAACAGATGAAATAGAAAAAACTTTAACGAAAAATGTCTTGAAATAAAATAGTTTGTTTCACGTGAAACACTACAACTTATTATAATATTCCTTTAGCCAACTTAAAGTTTTAAAATATTTATTTGATGCGTTCCATAAAATATAACCGTCAGCGTTCAAATTCTCAACTGCCTTTATTTGTGAAATAATATATTCCGAAGTATAATTTACTTTCCAAGGATTTGATTGTATATAAGGTATTATTTCACAATCCTTATTGGAATATCTTTGTACTAATTTTGTTGCTTTATACACAATATAATAAGGTTCATTAGGGGCATATTCCCTGTAACCAAAATCATCAGTAAAATGAGAAGAATATATCATTGGGTGAACAGAATCAAAGTACTTTGTCATCTTTTGAATGTCCTGTCCGGTAGTTTTTATATCAGCTTCCCGCTGCCAAGCAACTATAGCAAAAATATCTCCAGTCAAAGTGACTTCATACTTTGAACATATTTTCTTTGCTCTTCTCAAGAAATTTTCTATTATATCTGATTTATCTCTTTTTACATAATTACTATCAATTGTTGTAAACATCGAATCTTCTCTCTGAAAGTAAAAAATTGCCTCTGATATCTTCCCTTGTGTTGGAAATCTAATATAATCCAACTGGATTTCATCTACACCTTGTTTTGCAATTTGATTAATTATATCCAGGAGTTCATTCTGAACATCAGGATGGGAAGGATCTAACCATGATGGTTTTCTTCTTTCGCCTTCCTTCCATGATGAACCATTAAATTTTTGTGGACGAAGTAGAGAATCTCTCTCTGCAGTAAACTGATCATGAAACATAACAACACGGGCAACGGCTTTCAAATTTCGTCTATGAAGGGTTTTAACCACGCTGGGAATATCAATTATCGTTTTAAACTTTTCATGCGTTAGATAACCTTTTTGAGGCATTGAAAAGAAAATGTGTCCATTCATATTTTTTAGGTCAAATACTATTGTATTTATTCCTGCTGCCTGGGCGCTATCAAGTATTGAATAAAATATTGGAGAGGCAACAGTATATGCGGTTAAATAAATTCCTTTTGTAAAACCAAATTTCTCAATTTTATTTATTTTTGATTTCTCTTTTTTTTCAACAATGTTTTTTTTCTTTGTATATTTTATACTGTCAACTATTATTATTTGCGAACTGTTTTCTCGGTTTTCATTTTCTAATTTTTGAACTTCATTTTTCTTTGCACATGAAAAAATAATTACAACAAATAATATAAAAAAAAATAAGAATCTATTTTTCATAATTCTAAAAATCTCAATTAGAACAATCAAGCTTTGAATAAGATACTATTGATAAGTCAATTGTGAAATGACGCAAATTGAATTTTAACAAAGTTTGAAACCTCATCCTAACCTTCTCCTAGTTGAGGAGAAGGAAATATAAGGAATGTCAAAATTCAATTACCACTTCCAATAGAAGCTTGACTTGACACTATCTCTAAAAAACATATCACAAAAATTGGGGTAACTTTTGATACCAGCTACTTACTGCCAAGTTCTAATCGCACCAGGGCTCTTTTCAGCGAAACTTCAGCGCGTCTAAAATTAATATCTTCTGCAGAACTTTTTAACCTTTTCTCTGCTCTTTCTTTTGATGAATCTGCTCTCTTAACATTAATTTCATTGGCTTTTTCAATAATCTCACAAATAATCCTAATCATATTATTCTCAACTGTTATAAATCCATCATGGATAGCGTATTTTTCGATTTGACTCCCTTTATAAAGCTGTAGTATGCCAGGTCTTATCTTAGTTATAAATGGAGTATGGTTAATATCGATTCCAAAATCACCATCAACTCCAGGTACAATAATATGATCAAAATCATCACTTATCTTTATCTTCGAGGGTTGAATCACTTCTAAATGCAATTTATCCATTTTTTATCTTTTTCTCTTTTTCTTACGCGGAGCCAAAGGTTTCACTATTGATTCTGTTTTACTTCTTCCACTCATTGAAACACCAGAAGAAGACTCTTTTGTTTCTTCTAATTTTATTACTCCTTTACGAATCTTCTTCGCTTTTTCTTCAGCAGTTTCTATACTTCCTACGTATAAGAAGGCTTGTTCCGGCCAATCGTCACATTCTCCATTGATTATTGCTTTAAATCCTTCTATAGTCTCTTTGAGCGGTACGTAAATACCAGGCATATTTAAAAATTCTTCTGCAACAAAGAACGGTTGAGAAAAGAATCTTTCTAATTTACGAGCTCTATTAACAATAAGTTTGTCTTCTTCGGAAAGTTCATCCATACCAAGAATTGCAATAATATCCTGAAGGTCTTTATATTTCTGTATAATTCTCTGAGTTTCACGAGCAATAAGATAGTGCTCTTCTCCAATAATCTTCGGGTCAAGAATACGACTGGTTGAATCGAGGGGATTAACTGCGGGATAAATACCGAGCTCAACTATCCTCCTATCAAGAACAGTGGTCGCATCAAGGTGAGAGAACGTAGTTGCAGGTGCTGGATCTGTCAGGTCGTCTGCAGGCACATAAATGGCTTGAACTGAGGTAATAGAACCGTCTTTAGTTGAAGTAATCCTTTCCTGTAGAACACCCATTTCAGTAGCCAATGTAGGTTGATAACCAACTGCTGAGGGCATTCTTCCTAAAAGAGCTGAAACCTCTGAACCTGCCTGTGTAAAACGGAAAATATTATCAATAAATAAAAGCACGTCTTTCTTAGAAACATCCCTGAAGTACTCAGCAACTGTAAGACCTGTTAATCCAACTCTCTGACGTGCTCCGGGAGGTTCATTCATCTGTCCGAAGATAAGAGCAGTTTTATCAATAACACCGGATTCTTTCATTTCAAGCCACAAATCATTCCCTTCCCGGGTTCTTTCCCCAACTCCGGAAAACACTGAAAATCCACCATGTTCAATAGCAATATTTCTGATAAGTTCCTGAATAAGTATTGTTTTCCCTACTCCTGCACCACCAAATAATCCGATCTTCCCACCTTTGGAATATGGCTCGATCAAGTCTACAACCTTAATTCCGGTTTCAAGGATTTCATCTTCAGTAGAAAGATTTTCAAATACAGGTGCTTGACGATGGATCGGGTATCTCTGTTCAGCCTTTATTGGACCCATATCATCTATCGGTTCACCAACAACGTTTATCATCCTTCCTAATACTCCTTCCCCCACAGGAACAGTAATCGGTTCCGTTGTATCAATAACTTTCTCATTCCTGACTAAACCATCGGTGGAGTCCATTGCAACAGTACGGACTATACTTTCTCCAAGATGCATTTGAACTTCCAAAACAAGATCCGGATTATCTTTTCTTTTGATTTTCAAAGCATTATGAATAGCAGGTAAATTACCTTCAGGGAACTTAACATCCACTGTTGGTCCTATGATTTGAATTACTCTTCCATAAACCATTTATACCCCTTATAAATTTCTATTGCTGTATGGCTTCTGCACCAGAAGCTATCTCTATTATTTCTTTAGTAATTGCAGCCTGTCTTGCTCTATTAAAGTAAAGTGTGAGAACATCAATCAACTCAGCAGCATTATCGGTTGCAGAATCCATTGCTGTCATTCTTGCACCCTGTTCTGCTGCAGAAGATTCCAGCATTATCCGCCAGATATCAACATGCACATATTTCCTGCCCAATTCCTCAATTATTGTGTCCTCATCCGGTTCATAAATAAAATCGAGTGTTGTAACTTCATCAGATTCTATTGGAATTATAGGTAAAAGTTGCTTCACAGTTATATTCTGTTGGATAGCCGACTTAAACTCATTATACAATACATCGATCTTAATATAATTTTCTTCCAGATACAAATCAAGAAGCTTTTCAGCAACATTTTTTGAAACACTGAAATCCATTTCATTGAAAAGGCCAGTGTATGAATCGGTTATTTTCCTTGAATGCTTTTTAAAATAATCAAAACCCTTTTTCCCTAAACAAATAATATCAGCATTAGGATTTTGTTTAATATATTTTTGTGCTTCCCTAATAATCTGTGAGTTAAACGACCCACAAAGCCCTCTATCGGAAGTTACTATTACAAAAGCTATTCTCCCTTCCTCAGGAACATCAACTAATAACGGATGAGTGGTGGTCGTATTTTTCAACTTTAAAGTTCTGAGCATATCATTTATGTAATTAGCGTATGGCCTGGCTTTGAGGATGCTTTCCTGTGCTTTACGGAGTTTTGAAGCTGCAACCATTTTCATTGCATTCGTAATTTGTCTTGTGCTTTTTACACTCTCGATGCGATTTCTGATTTCTTTTAATGTTGCCATCTAAAATCCTTAGAATTTTGAAAGTACTTTTTCACAGATTTTCCGCATTGCATCTTTGGTCTCATCAGTAAGTTTTTCTTTAGTAAGACTTTTCATAAATTCTTTATATTCTGAATCGAGGGTTGAATACAGTTCTTCCTCGACTTTTTTAACATCTTCGATTTCAATTTTATCAAGGTAACCTTCATTTGCCATGAAAATAATGAGAATCTGTTTAGCTACAGGTAATGGTGAATATTGATCCTGTTTCAGAATCTCCATAAGTCTTTCACCCCTTCGAAGCTGAGCTTGAGTCGCTTTATCCAGGTCAGAACCAAATTTAGAAAACGCTTCAAGTTCGGCATATTGAGCCAGGTCAACACGTAACTGTCCGGTAACATTTTTCATAGCTTTGATTTGAGCATTACCACCCACGCGAGAAACCGAAAGACCGGCATTTATGGCAGGTCTGATTCCTGAATAAAAAAGACGACTGCCAAGATAGATTTGTCCATCTGTAATGGAAATCACATTCGTGGGAATATAGGCAGTAATATCATCAGCTTGAGTCTCAATTATTGGAAGAGCTGTTAAAGAACCTCCACCGAGTTCATCATTGAGTTTGGAAGCTCGTTCCAAAAGACGTGAATGAAGATAAAACACATCTCCCGGGTATGCTTCACGACCCGGAGGTCTTCTAAGGAGAAGCGATAACTCTCGATAAGAAACAGCATGCTTGGAAAGGTCATCATAAATAATTAGAGCATGTTCTCCTTTATCCCTGAAATATTCACCTATAGTACATCCTGTATAAGGAGCCAGGTATCGAAGCGAAGCTGATTCAGATGCGGAAGCCATGACAATAATTGAATAGTCCATTGCACCATAATTTTCTAATATCTTCACAATTTTTGCTACTGAAGATTTCTTTTGTCCAATCGCTACATAAATGCATATTACATCACTATCTTTCTGGTTAATAATGGTATCGATTGCAATTGCAGTTTTTCCTGTTTGCCTGTCACCTATAATAAGTTCTCTCTGTCCTCTACCAATCGGGATCATTGAGTCGATTGATTTTAAACCTGTTTGTAGGGGTTCTTTCACAGGCTGTCGCTGAATTACTCCAAGTGCTTTTCTTTCCACAGGATGGTGTTCCTTTGCTTTAATTACTCCTTTTCCATCGATAGGCTGACCCAGAGAATTTACAACACGTCCCAAAAGAGATTCTCCAACTGGAACCTGAAGAATACGTTTTGTTCTTCTGGCAATATCACCTTCTTTTATTTTACGAGTCTCACCAAAAATAATGCATCCAACGTTATCCTCTTCCAGGTTCAGAGCCATCCCGACAACACTGCCTGGAAATTCGATCATCTCGCCAGCCATAACATTTTCCATGCCATAAACACGAGCGATGCCATCACCAACCTGCACAACTTTCCCGGTTTCAGCAATATCAATCTCAAACTTGAAACTATTTATTTTTTCCTTTAATATCGAACTTATTTCATCTGGTTGTATTTTCATAACGACCTCATTTATTGTTTTTTAACCTAACTTTTGTTAACCTTATCAAATTATTTTTCACAGAACCGTCTATTAAAAGAGACTCTGTTTGAGCAATAAATCCGCCGATTATTTCCGGATCGACAACAATATCCAAGACTACATCTTTCTTCAAAATATTTTTGATTACTTTTATTATATCTTTCATAATTAAATCAGAATGTTCGTGAGCTATTTTTAATGAGACTTTAGTCTGGTTTCTGCTTTCCAGAATAGAGTTTTCCAATTCGAGAAGAACATCCATAATAATTGTAAAACGGTGTTTTTTAATCAAAATTTGGAACAGACTTCCCCAGACAGATTCATTGTTGAGTTTAGAGGCAACTTCCTTTGCAAGATTCAGACGCTTCCTGAATGGAAATAGAAAAGAATTAATTGATTTCACATACTCCGGATCCTTTATAAAAGCTTGTTTCATAGCTTCAATATCAGCTAAAAGTGAGTTGAACTTATCTTCCGGTATATTCAAAATAAGCGCTCTTGCATATCTTTGCGCAACTAATTTATTTCTCACTTCTTCTCTCTTTCGGAAATCACCTTCTTAATCAGGTTTACATCCTTTTTTTCATCCAGTTTCTCTGAAAGGAATTTCGCTGAAAGGTTAGAAACCATAGCAGTTAATTCGTCTTCAATTTCTTCCATTACCTTTTCTTTTTCATGCTTGAGTTGTTCTTCGGTATCTTTCAGTATTTTCTTTTCCTGATCATTTGCACTTTTTAAGATTGCAGTTACTTGACTCTCAGCATCTCGTTTGGAAGCATACTTCATCTTCCTGATCTCTTCTGCAGATGTTTTTAATTCCTGTCCTTTTTCCTCTACCAGTTGTTCTGCTTTTTCCCTGGAATCTTTTGCCTGGTCAAGATCATCAGCGATCTTATTTTGTCTTTCTGTTAGAAATTTCTTGATCGGTTTATAAAGAATTTTATTAAGAATTAACAGTAGAAGCACAAAGTTCAGTATTACAATAATAAGAGTATAATCAATATTAATCATACAATCTCCATTTCAAAAAATGTTCTGAGTAATTCAAACCTAAATGATTAGATTATAATTTACTCAGTGTTGTGTGTCTGACTTTATTTTTATGTTGAGAATATCAGCAAAAGCGAGATAACTAAAGAATAAATACCTGTGGACTCAGACACAGCTTGACCAACAAGCATTGTCCTGGTAATTAAACTTGCATTTTCAGGAGAACGGGCAATTCCTTCGCAGGCTTTTCCAGCAACAAAGCCTTCACCTACACCGGGTCCGAGTGCACCCATTCCCATACAAAGCCCAGCACCCAGAAGAGCTGCTGCTTTCACGATCCCTTGTGCTAAATCCATGATTCCTCCATATTTTCACTTTTCATTTAATCTATCTAAAGAGCAAAAATCAACAGAAATGCTATTACTAATGAGTATATTGCTGTTGATTCTGAAACTGCTGCTCCTAAGAACATGGTTCTCATTATTTTAGATTTTTCGTTTGGGAATCTTCCCATCATATCATTTGCTTTCCCTGCCACATATCCTATGCCGGTTCCCGGTCCGAGAGTTCCAAAGCCGATTGAAAAACCTGATCCGAGAAACGCCATTGTTTTTAAGATAATTCTACCCACAGAAATTCCTGCAGGTTGATCTGGAACTGAATACAATAATAAAAATGCAACAACCAGGGCAAAAATCGCTGATGTCTGTGCCAGTGCCTGTCCGATGAGCATATTACCCATAATGGCATTTCCGTGTTTGGGCATTCTTGCCACAGACCTACAAGCTTGACCTCCAGAATATCCAGCTCCCAGAGATGGTCCAAGAGAGCCGAGTCCCATGGCAATCCCTGCTGCCAGATATGCAGCAGCTTTGAACCAGCCGCCTTCTGCAGTATCAGACCTGCCGTAGATAAGCAGCATTGCAACCACGAGAGAAAATATACCTGCAGTCTGTGCAGCAGCCTGGCCAATGAGCATTGTACGGAATAACTGGTCACTGGACTTTGGTTGTTTCATAACCCCAAGAGCACCCTCTCCAGCAATTAAACCCGAACCGATACCTGTGGTTATTGCACCGATCCCGACACTGATGCCTGCACCCAGGTATGCTGCTATTTGAATGATTTCTACAGAAAATGACATTCATTACTCCACAATTTCAACACCAATATAAGTAAGTGCCAACATTGTAAATACGAACGCTTGTATCGTTCCCACAAAGATACCGAAAAACATACTCAAACCTATAGGTAAAACAACAAAATTAACAAGTGAAGAAACCACCAGAATGATAATTGCACCACCAAGAATATTTCCAAATAAACGAAATGAGATCGACACGACTTTCGACATTTCTCCCACAATATCCAACAAAAACAACGGATTTTTTACAGGGTTAATATAATTTTTCAGATGTCCCCATAATCCCTTTACTTTAATTGCAGTTATATGCACGATAGCTACAACGAAAACACCCAATCCCAGAGGAACATTCAAGTTTCTGGTAGGCTCCATAAACCCGGGAATAGGTATTAATCCAATCATGTTAGACACCCAGATAAAGATAAAAAGTGTGACTATATAGGGTGTATAACTGACTTTGTCTTTCCCAAGTGTTTCAGATACAAACTGTTCTAAGGAAGTGTAAATCATTTCAAATAAAATCTGAGGTTTGGATGGTCGACCGAATAGTTTTTTTCTAATTGAAAGAGCTACAAAAAGAAGAAGTAAATCAACAATCAGCAGCATTCTGAGCAGCTGAAAACTCCCGATAGCGCTTTTTTCTCCAAAAACTTTCTTAAAAAATTCATAGAGTTTTTCACTTCCGTAAATTTCAGGAGTTTCTCCTGTCTGTCTGAAATACTCATCGATCTGGAATTCTTCTGTTATTTTGTTCTGAAGGTTGTACTCAAATTCAACATGTCTAATGACGAACTTACCCTTATCAAACCCGATTTGAATCTGTTTGCTGAAATTCCCGGAAAGAACCACAAGCAGAGCTTCTACAACAAAGAAGATGATAAAAATCTTCAACATCGGTCTTTTCTTTTTCGCCATTCTATCCTCTAAAATATTTACTGCTTCTTAAATTACTGAATAGCTCATTTAAATAAATAATAACTTGAGCTATTAATAAGCCAGCACCAAAAGTAATAATATTCGGTTTCACGAAAGCTAAAATAATAACCGAATACACCACAAGAGAAAGCAGTCTCAGATAAGTTCCTTTTATTGCATTAAGTTTGGATTTTGTGGGTTGTAATTCCAAACTTTTCTTCACATTATGTGCAAGCCAGAGAAAATTCATTGCACTGGCTAAAGAGCCTGCAATCCAGCCTATAGACTGCTTAAAAAACAACGGTAAACTCAAAGTGGCAGGTATGTTTGTCAAGAGAATAATAGTCACAATTCTCTTTATATATCGCTTATTTTCCATTTTTATTTATCAGTATTTACTTTTCATAAAATCCCTTGAGCAATTTATAAGCTGCTATTACACCTGCAATAACTCCAAGAAATACTCCCACACCAACTAAAATACCACCGGTTTGTAACTTCCTGTCTAAATAAAGAAAGACAAAAAAGAAAATTAAAATCGAAGATATAACTGTAAGGCCTAATTGCCCGAGTAAACTAAGATGTCGCAGTAACTCCTTATCCAGTATCTTCTGCTTCTTCCACATTTTTATTGAATGTTATTTCACTTTTTGAGAACGTTTTAGACTCCGACTTCATGGAGCTATTACCATTGAATACTGCGCCTGTATGAATTTTAAGAACTTTCGCTATAATGTCACCTGTTAAATTTGCTGTTTTATCGAGTTCAAGAGCATCTTTCACAATGATATTCCCATTAACTGTTCCGGAAACCAAGCATTCATTTGCTTTTATTTCCGAGTTTGCTACACCTGTTGCACTTATAGTTATAAAACCTTCAGATTCTATTTTACCTTCTATTTGTCCATCAATTTTAATTCCACCTTTAGCAATAAGCGAACCTGTAATTTTACTTCCTTTACCGATTATTGTAGAAAGTTCTATATTTTTATTTTTTGACAAAATATCCTCCTATCACACTTTTTATAATTAAGATTAATAAAAAACTTCCTTGTTGATCAACTTTTAATCTAAGATATGTATCTTTACTTTTCCAATAGTTTGTTCATGATAAGTTGTAACAATCTCATAAATTTTACCTTGTTTATTTATTGAATATTTTACTATAAGCTTTTCATTTAAAATAATTCTTTTTCCTCTATCTTCACCTTCTTTAGTCCAATCAGTTACATAACCTCTAAAATTAACTTTTATGTTTTGTTTATCTTGAATGTCTGTAATTACATCAATAATTTTTAAAATATCACCTCTATTTACAGATAATGTATCCCCATTTTTTAAATAAACTTCTTTGTGGTTGTGAAACAAAATTACTACTTCAGATTCCGGTTTCTTTAAAATAATAAAATGGGAAGCTATTTTTTCCCCATCTTTTTTCACATATATTTCATAAGTTTTTCCTTTATCAGGTGAAAACCGGGGTAATAAGTCCGTACCTGTATTAATAAGCATGTTAATATCATTTTCATAATCATAGATCGGATGAGGAAATCCGACAAAATTAACAATCGCATTAAAATCTTCCGGAAGAGTTGATACAATTATAATTTCCGAACCTTTCATAACCTCAAGATTCTCTCCGGTAGGTAGAACCACTTTCTTACCGTTTATTTCTAAAATTAATCCTTTATAAATTTGAGGAACTTCTAGCAAACCTTCTTTATCAACCTTGATATATATTTTACCGGCTAAAATGTTATCTTTTTTTACCAATATTTCAGTATCCTTATCAATATAATAGATTTTATTAGTATCATTATTATTGCCAAAATCAACAATATCTGCTATTAAACCTCGTTCATAATTGGCTTCAATATGTAAAATTTCTATAGATGATTTAAATGGAATCCTTAAGATTTCTCCATCAACAATAGCTTTTCTTTCATTATTGATATTTAATAAAAGAAAATCAAGTTTGGGTTTTTTTAGATAAACATTAGGTAATTCCGGAATAAGACCAAATTTTTTCATCATTTCATTAATCACAAGATTGTGATGGTAAACTTTTAATTCATTGGATGGTAATGATTTGGAAGACTCAACACCATAAGCAGGTATTTTCTCTACAGTTAATGCATAGTAAGTTGCGCTATAACGCTGTTCTTTATGCATACTTTCAGCAGATGATGTATTATGATTATTAAAATGAAAATGATATTCTTCCTCCTTTATCATTAAATTTACTTTTTTACAAACTTCACGAGCTATTTCTCCCAACTGGTAAGTAATTCCTGAATCTTCATCATAAAAAGTATCAATATCAGCAATAATGCATTGTCCATATTTCATAGGATTATGAGATTCATCAATATATACTTCACGATAAAAACCTCCACCATCATGAAGATTTAATAGAACATCACTTTCAGAAATCAATTTTTTGAGAACCGCTACGACCTTGTCTTCATAAATAGCTTCCTCATTAACATTAAACCTGCGGTTCATATCCTTAAAAATTATTCTTTTATTCTTTATAATTGAAAGCAGGTTAGCACGGGGGACAATGATAAAATTGCCTTTTTCCAGCGATATATCCACATAAGAATCAGCAGCTAAATAACCTCCAGGTTCATCTCCCTGAATTCCACCTATTATCATCATAGTTTTACCTGGGGTTCTTCCTGAAATATGATAGACTTTTAATTTATAATCAGTATTTTTAAAATAAATTTCTTCTCTGATTTCTGCTGATAATACAAAAATCAAAAAATGTAATAAAATGATAAACCAAATTTTTTTCATACTATTTTTTTTTATCCTGATCTTCTATATTATACCAATTTTCCCGGACAATTTGCCATTTGTTATTATTTTTTTTCCACAATAAAGTTTTATTACCAGAATCACTGTACTTTTCCGAAGTATATCTTTGATGAAATTTTACAAACAGGTAACCATTTGAATAAAAATATTCAATATCAGAAAGGTCAATAGCAATAGAATCACTCTCATTTGTAATTCGTTTTTTATAGTCAGTCCACTCATCAAAATCCATATCTTTATCTGAAGAATAAAAATCAGGATGATAACATTTTAAATATGAATCAATATTTTTACTTTCCCAAAGATTTTCCCAGTTTTTTATAATTTCGGAAAATTCTAATTCGTTTTTAACCAACTGAATTTCTTTATCTTTATCCTTAATATAATGCCAATCTTCTTGGAGAATGTACCAGTTATTATGCTCATTTTTCCATAATAATGTTTTTTTGCCAAAATCACTAAATTTATTAGAAGTAAACCTTTGGTTAAATTTAACCAGGAAATAATTATCAGAATAAAAATATTCAGTATTAGAAAAGTCTAAAGAAATAAATTCAGTTTGCTGTGAAATTCTTTTCTTATATTCAGACCACTTATCAAAATTCATTTTTTTATCGGAAGAATAGAAATCAGAATGATAAAAATCTAAATATGACTCAATATCATTAGTTTCCCACTTTTTTTCCCAGTTCTTTATAATTTCTAATAAAGTATCAGCTTCTCTAATAATTTTTTCTTTATCTTCTAAGTGAAGGTTTCCTGTTATTAATAAAGGAGTTTTTCCAATTGTAATATGCTCTTTTAAAAATAGAAAGTCTTCATTTTCAAGAGCAATACAACCTTTGGTATCATAAGGCACTCTTTCTTTATTTAATCCATGAATCCAGATACTATGCCCGGATTTTTTTAAGAGTTTATCGATTGAATTAGGATAATCTAATGGAAAAGCCCCAATACCGAATTCCAATGCTAATTTCTCGGAAGGAATATATTCCTTAATTAAATAAAATCCTTCAGGAGTTTTCAGATCATCTTTTTTAAATTTATTGCCATTATTTTTACCTGTGGAAACAGCAAATTCCTTAATTAAATTTAAATCCAGCGAATCACTTTCAACTTTGTACACAAAAGCTTTTTGCGTCTTTTTTTCAATTACTAAAACAGTTCCGGGCATTTCAGGTAAAAACAAAAGATTTACTAAACCCTTTGGAAGTTTTACTTCTCCAGCATTTAAAATCCAGTAAAAACTTAATAAAAAAACTAAAATAACTTTATGACAATTCAAAACTTCTCCTTCAAATTTTTTATTTTCTTTTATATTTAGACAACAAACCTACCTGGAATCAATAAAACATTTAATTTGAACTTTGTGTAATAGAATAACAAGCTGCTAATTCTAAATAAATATTTGACCATATTGTATTACCGTATTACCATCAAAAGACAATTTTGCAATAAGAGTATCAATAGATCTCGAGTGAATTTCACCAACTACAATAACATTCCCATCACTTGTCTCAATGATGGAGTTTCCCTGGTCATAATCATCATATCCGTCAAATGTTTGGCTCCATAGTGAATCACCAATTGAATTTGTTTTAAGAACAAATATATCAAATGCATTTCCACTGGTATATCCTGTTGCAACAAATCCTCCATCAGAAGTTTGTGTGACTGATTTCACACATCCGCTACCACTTCCACTAATATAAAAATCTTCAACATCGGTCTTTTCTTTTTCGCCATTCTATCCTCTAAAATACTTACTGCTTCTTAAATTACTGAATAGCTCGTTTAAATAAATAATAACCTGAGCTATTAATAAGCCAGCACCAAAAGTAATAATATTCGGTTTTACAAAAGTTAAAATAATAACCGAATATACCACAAGAAAAAGCAGTCTCAGATAAGTTCCTTTTATTGCATTAAGTTTGGATTTTGTGGGTTGTAATTCCAAACTTTTCTTCACATTATG
>DAOVQH010000121.1 GCA_030628755.1 Candidatus Cloacimonadota bacterium
CATACTTCCCTACGGGGTAAACTTACGAGTCGAAAAACCTTAGTATGAAGAACTCGACGCTCCTGCGTCAGAAAGGTTGAATTAAACGCAGAGCGTCCGACTATTATGTTCACAAGGATAACAAAAATTTGGCAAGTTTTTAGACAAAAAAAGATGAAAACAGAATGTTGATTATGAAGCACTTTCCGAAGCTTCTAACGGAGAAATTCTTAAAAAATAAGATTCGGAAAGTTTTTAGTGTTTTAATAGGAGACGGAGTCTTGAGTTAAGTTGGAATGATTCAATGGATTTTTCGATTTCTAACTCCTCTTTGCAAAAGAGGGGACAAGACAGTCCGGCGGAGACGGAAGTTAGATGGGGTTGAGAAAAAAATCGATCATTTCATGAGTTATCACACAAGCTGTGAAGCTATAGAACGAGTTTAATATGATATTTGATACTTCTTATTAATAAGCCCTGCTTGCAGCAGGCAAGCTCTGGCTTATAAATGATTCTATTGAAATTTAAACAGATATAACTTTCTTTATTTCTGGAATCTCTTCTTTTAAGACCCTTTCAATTCCTGCCTTAAGTGTGAGAGTAGCCATCGGGCAATTTCCACATGCACCTTGCAGTTTTACCTCAACAACACCATCTTCTCTTACTTTTATGAGTTTACAATCTCCACCATCTGCTTGAA
Source organism: Candidatus Cloacimonadota bacterium (assembly GCA_030628755.1). Taxonomy (GTDB): domain Bacteria; phylum Cloacimonadota; class Cloacimonadia; order Cloacimonadales; family TCS61; genus JACNIV01. The sequence continues at coordinate 680 of DAOVQH010000121.1, forward strand.
GTGATGGACGAACTTTATTTAATACAGCTTGAACTTTTTCTTTATCTATCATTTATTTCCTCCATATTATTTTTCTAATACTCAAAAATAATATAAATAAAATTAGTAAAGAAAAAAGGTATAATTTATCATTTTTTTATTTAAATCTCAATTCTCTACATAATATGAAATATCTTGACTTTAAACCTTTTATTTAAAGGTTGACTATGAAAAAATTCAAAATAACAAAGGAGAAGAAATGAAACGCAAAGTCATCATAATGGGTGCTGCCGGTCGTGATTTTCATAACTTCAACCTAAATTACAGGGATAATGAAAATTTTGATGTTGTTGCTTTTACTGCAACTCAGATCCCGGACATAGACGAAAGGAAATATCCTGCAGAATTAGCAGGGAAACTCTATCCGAATGGAATCCCGATTTATGCTGAGGAAGAACTTGTTGAACTAATAAAAAAATACGATATTGACCAGGTTGTGTTTGCTTACAGCGATGTACCTCACGAAAGAGTAATGCATAATGCTTCTCTTGTAAATGCTACAGGTGCCGATTTTATTTTATTAGGTGTAAAGAACAGCCGAGTTAAAACCATCAAACCCCTTGTTACAATCTGTGCTGTTAGGACTGGTTGTGGTAAAAGCCAGACCACGCGCAAGGTTGTGGAAACCCTCAAAGACAAAGGTTATAAAGTGGCTATTATCCGACATCCCATGCCATATGGCGATTTAGTTAAACAAAAAGTACAAAGATTTGCAGAAATTTCCGACCTTAAGAAACATAGCTGTACAATTGAAGAAATGGAAGAATACGAACCACATATTAAAATGGGAAATGTAGTTTATGCTGGAGTGGATTACGAAGCTATTGTTCGTGAAGCAGAAAAGGAAGCTGACGTAATCGTATGGGATGGTGGAAATAACGATACACCATTTTATACTTCAGACAAAGAATTGAAAATCGTTATGGTCGATCCCCTGAGACCTGATGATGAAATTACATATTACCCCGGAGAAACTAACCTTTACCTTGCAGATGTGATTGTTATTAATAAGATAGTTTCTGCTGATCCGGAAGGAATTCAGATAGTCCGTGAAAATATTCACCTGGCTAATCCTGATGCGATTGTGATTGATGGCGCTTCTCCAGTTACAGTGGATAAACCGGAATTGATCAAAGGAGCACGTGTGCTGGTTGTGGAAGATGGCCCAACTTTAACACATGGAGAAATGACTTATGGCGCAGGTGTGGTTGCTGCTGAAAAATACGGTGCTGCCGAATTTGTGGATCCTCGTGAATTTGCTGTGGGAACAATTGCAGAAACTTTTAAAAATTTTCCTGAAATTGAAGGTCTCCTTCCTGCAATGGGATATGGTGAACAGCAAATAAAAGACCTGGAAGCAACAATAAATGCAGCTAAATGTGATGTTGTTATTATCGCAACCCCAATAGATTTAAGAAGAATTGTGAAAATTAATAAACCAGCTGTCCAGGTGAAGTACGAACTCCAGGAAATCGGTCATCCTACGATTGAGGATGTATTGAGAGATTTTTGAAGTAAAGATGTAAAAATAACAGGGCAGATCATTTGATTTGCCCTGATTTTTTATTCTCCAATTATTTGATAGTTACGTTGGTTCAGTCCGGCAGTTGCCGGATGAACCAAACGTTTTGAATACATGATTCGATTTGCAAAATCGAACCAGCTGTAGTTACCCAGCAGAGTTGGTTCAACCGTGTCGGTTGAACCATATTATTTATTTTCGGACCGCTAAGCCAAAGGCTTATAAATCGGAGAGCCATCCCTAACAATTCAACTTAACTCAAGACCCTCCGAGCTTAAGTCAAGTTTCAAGGGTTCTCATCCTTTCCGAAGCTTCCCCAAAAGAATTCTTCCTGCTAACCTGTCCGGGCGTAGCGTAGCGAAGACTGAGATTAGGAAAGTTCTCGCCCAATGCAAACTTAATTCAACCTTCCGAATCTTCTTTCATCAGAAAACTTGAAAGAAAGCTTCGGAAGGGAACATAAAAGAAGCGACACCAATAAAAGTGTCGCATTTATTTTTAAATCTCTCGTATCCAAGCCCCAGCTTGGATACGTTATAAAGATCATATTCACCTTCGGAACGGTCAATTTCTTTTATTATTTCTTTCAGACCTTTTCACCCTTCGCAGTATGCTACGGAGAACGGGCCGAATGGTTATAGAACTGAATCAACCGTTGCGAATCCGGCAGCTGCCGGAGTTCGCAAGGTTTATGTCACTATTTCAACAAAATCATCTTCCTTGTTTCGGTTATGGTTTGTGTTTGTAATTTATAGAAATAGACTCCTGAGCTTTGACTGGTTGCATCCCACTGGAAATAATTATGCTGCCCTGTTTCAAATTGGTGAGATTCTATCAGTTGCCCTTTGATATTGTAAATTGAAAGAACTCCTGTTTCAATTTCTTTTTCTCTTTATGAATTTATCCGAATCGTATCTTCTCGATTTTCTACCCGGATGATAAGCATCTTGTGAACCAGAATCCTTAGACCTGATTGTTTCTGTGCTTGCTTTTACATAATAGAATTTCTTCACTTCCGTTATTGAAGTACTCCAGATTGTATCAGTAACTGTTGCCAAACTATCAAACCCGGTATAAGGATCATCTGAAGCATAAATTTTATATGAATTCGCTCCTGTAACTGCATCCCATTCAATATGAACAGAATCTGATGAAATTGATATTGTTATATTTGTTGGGGCAGAAAGAGTTCCACCTTGATATTCATAACATCCCATATCAATTATTCCATTTACTATTCTTGGATTTCCATCTAAATCATAATCCGGTAAATTTAAGCCAGTTGTGTCTGGATTTCCTGCATCAATACAGGGAGAACTTGTCTGAAGACGATAATCTCCATTATCGGGATCTACAAACATAGGATTATAATCAATATTACCATCCAACCAATTAACAGTACCCCAATTGTTAGTAACAATACCTGCTGACTCACCACCTTGTATATTTGAATAAGAAACAGTTATCTGACAAGGAGCGTAATAATAATTATATGGTGCAAAATATACTTCATCAGAATATAGATCATAATAAAATATACAATTAATCAAATTTACGCTGGTACCTTGCCAACAGTACATACCACCACCAAAAATTGCTTCATTTCTGACACTGGTTACATTTGTAAGTGTCAGATAGCTTGCACAACAATGCAGACCACCACCTTTATTAGATGAACTTCCATAAATTAATAAATTTGATAGATTTAAGTTGTAATTATTATTACAATAAAATCCACCTCCCATTGATGATAAACCATTAGTTAAAATAATGTTTTCAATACTTAAGTCATGTACATTCGTACACTTAATGACAGTATTAGATTCTTCTGCATCCAATATTACAGGACCTTCTTCAGTACCGGCTAAAGAAACATAACTCAAACAATTAATTGGAAACACTTCTCCGTTGGTCGAAGGACTATAAATACCATCTAATAGATAAATAATATGTATATCAGAGCTATTATAAAAAATGTTATCTAATGCAAAACCAATAGTTAGAAATGGAGAATCTGATGTTATTCCAGTGTTTTCATTATTACCATTTACTGGATCAACATATAAATCAGAATCTATTAGTGTTTTTAACCCATGTAAGATATCAAATGTAAATTTATTAATTGGATATGCATATGAATCTGTAGGATTAGATACTGTAAATGTGTCTACAACAATATGTACTATTTGTGAGGTATCATTGTATAAGTCGCTTCCATTGCAGACAGCAATATTGTTATAAATATTAAAATTACTTATAGAATTAAAATTTGGAGCAGAATCAAAATAAATTCCCCCACCATAATGAGCTGAATTATTGTTAATTGTAACATTAGAAATATTCAATACAGAATTAACATAAATTTTAATTCCACCACCACCTAAATAGCCTGCATTATTATTATAAATATTTACATTCAATAGACTCAAATCTGATTCACTACATAAAATACCACCACCATAATTGCCAAAAATATTTGAATTTATTATACTTGCATTTGAATTATCCGTAATAAATATACCTCTACCAGTATTATTGCTAACCGTTGAATTTGATATATTAATGGTTGAATTATCACAATTAATAATACCGCCTTCCATTGAATCACTATCATTATTCGACACTGTTACATTATCTAAAGTAATATTTGAATTAGAAAATTGAATATGGCAACCTCCATTAGTCAAAGTAACATTTTCAAAACTTGAATTTGAATAACTGCAATAAATTGCATACCCCCTTGAGTTTGATATAATTACATCTTTAAATATTGGACTAGAATGACTACAATCAATTACTTTCCAATAAGATACACTAGCATTATTATCAAGTAAACAGTAATTTATTAAAACTTTATCGTAATATCTAAACTCAAGAGCAGGATTTGCTTTGCAATATTGTAATTTACTAAATACAATCTTTGAAGAATCATTTGTTGATGGAGTATTATCAAATTTTATTCCACCCCATCCTCCATCTGTATTACCCCAACTAAAATTTGAAAATCCAGATGTATCAGCAACTGTAAAACTAATACTATCTGTTTGTGTACCTATTGCTAACAATCTTCCTTGAACATTAAACTTAAAATAATCATTGAATATAACTTCAACCCCTGGTTCGATAGTAAGTGTTTGAGAATCAGGAATTGTAATTTCTCCATTAATGTAATAAGGTGAATTTTCTAATGCCCAATTACCATTTACATTACCACTTCCAATTGATGTGCCTGAATATACTGTAATATAATCAATTTTTGTATCTGTGTCTGAATATCCATTTTCATCATTAACTGTTAATGATACTGTATATATACCTGGATTTTGATACATATGTCTAATTGTATCTATATATGAAGTATATGTTGTATCCGCTCCATCTCCAAAATCCCAATACCATTCTATAATTGATCCTGTTCCTGAAGTAGATTGATCTGTAAAATTAAATGTCGTTGAAGCACATCCAGATTGTATATCTGAACTAAAACTAGCTGTTGGATAAAACTCAATAACATGAATAACACCTTCCTCACCATTTGCTTGATGGCCAGGCACATCGCAATAAAAAATATAATCTCCAACTTCCATTGGTAGGAAAGGTATACCTCTTGTTTGACCCCCCGCTACTCCGATAGCAACACCTTGATAAGAAGGGTCAGTAAATTTAAAAACATGTGCTCCATCTAAGCTGGTTAATACCAAAAAAACCAGATAATTCTTTTTAACAGTAAATTCGTCAGGAATGAAGCTACCTGGCTGTACATAAAGTCGTGTAGCATATGGTGGTATATCATTCTCAGATAGTGAAACTGTCTGTTGTGGAGCTTGCGGAGATCCAGGCAAATCTCCTTGATGTAAGGGATCAAAGGGACCGGTTCCGGGTGGAACAGGTGGTGGTAAATATACTAATCCATCTGTTGTTTCTGTAATCGTTATAACAGTACTATCACTTGAAGATAAATAAACGCTATCGCTTTCAAAATATGCATATGCCACCATTGTGATATCATATTCTTCCCACTTAGCCCAATAATAAGTAGAAGCTTGTCCTGAAGAATTAGTAACCACACTATCTGGATAGAAATTAGCTGAAGGCTCAAATTCAATGGTCTTACCCGACAATGGATTATATAATGAATCAAGTAATGTTGCAATTAAATTTTGATATTTACCAGTTTCTATACTAAAAGAAGAAGGTGTAACAGACAATGTGGTTTCACAAATGAGAGATAAATTTATAAATAATAAACTAAATGTAATAAATAATCTTTTCATAATCTTAACATCCAACTAATATCAATAAAATTTTTCTGAGCTCCCTTAATTTTTTCATTGTTTATCATAAAAACAAAAAAGGACGCAACCTTCATTACGCCCTGCTCTAAGGTATCGCCATACCCGATATCCAAGACATAAGAAAGTGCGTCCGGCACCTGACGGACGCATCCTTCCTATTTATTCTGTTGGTCTTAAAATTGACGATTTATAGAGCAGAACAAACAATAAGATGCAAAATAAAATTTTTAAATTAGCTAAGTCATATTTTCATTTTCCTTCAAAATAATTACATTAATGATTTAAAATAATTTTCTCTATTTAACTGATGACAAAATACGAAATTTTATTCATATTTGTCAAATTTATTATCATGTTTCTGTCTATTTTTTATAGATATCACCTCTGGGTCCTGCTTTATAGCAATAAATCAATAATTCTTTACTTCTAATTTCATAAAGAAATCTATAATTTCCAATCCTTAAACGAAAATGTCCTTTTTTGTTTATTAAAGGTTTAATATCCAAAAGATCATTAAATGGATTTTTAGCTAATATGTCAAAACTATTAACTACTTTCTTCTGTAAGTTTTTTATTCCTTTTCTTCAAAAAATTAAAAAACATCCCTGGAAAACTTAATCTCATACATCTAATTCTTTTTTTATCATATTTAATGAAATAGCTTTACCTTGTTTCAATTCTTCTATAGCTTTTTGATATGCTTTGTTGTCATCAGCAGTGAAAAGATCGTCTTTGTCAATTTCCTCCCAAAAACGGATTTTATCATCTGGAAGTTTA
>DAOVQH010000040.1 GCA_030628755.1 Candidatus Cloacimonadota bacterium
CCCTGTTCCCATTTTTTCAGGTTCTTCAAATTCAGGTTCTTATCTTTTTCTGTATCGAACTTTGATTCAAAAGCGGTTTTTTCCTTTTCCCATTTGTAGAAATTATTTTCATCTGTATAAACATCGTGCGGAAACCAGGAATAGTACATATCTTTATCAACCAGGAATTTATCTGCTTTTTGCCACAATTTCTGACGGAATATCCTGTCAGGTGATTTTAGTTTATAGATATACACATCACCCTCTGCAGGTTCAAATTCACCGTTCAGGTTCTGTGAATTGATAATACAGGAATAGGAATCTTCATCTTTGTTTATTTTATCGTGAATCTGCAGGTTCAAACGTAAAGCTGTATATCCCACGTAAACATATTGCTGAGAACTGCGTGTCTCTCCGTTGATATCTGTAACATCAACAAAAATCTGATAAGCAAAAGTGGGATCATCTTTTTCCGGTATTTTTAAGTCAGGAATTGCTTTGAACTCTATCTCGAACTTTCCATTCTCATCGGTCTTTGCTTTCCCATTTGTAATTTCAACTTGAGAAGAATAATATGAATAGATTCTCCAATAGTACCACCAGTAAGGGAAGGTAACTGTTCTCACAACCCGGTAAGTTAAATCTGCGTTATCGATATTAAATCCAGCATAGGCTTTTGCAGAACCTTTCACATAAACGATTTCATTGACTTTGAAACTTTCTTTTAAAGGGTCAATCTTGACCTCAAATTTAGGACGTTTATATTCTTCGACCGAAATACTGATGCTTCCATAATTATTTGTTATCTGGAAATTTCCGGTGAGAACACCTTGCGGGATAGTGAAAGTACCACTAAATGTACCATAATCATTGGTTGTCAGAATAAGTTCTGATACTTTCTGATGGTTCACATCGAAAAGAGTTACAGTGTTTCTGAAATTGGTTTTAATTTCATTTTCTTTTTCTTTCTCGTCAGTTTCGATCACAATTCCTTTGAAATAAACAATCTGCCCGGGACGGTAAATTGCCCTGTCTGTGAAGAAAAAAGTCCTGATTATCTTTTCTTTCTCTTGCTTGTAATAGTAATCATAAAAGGAGTCGTCAGTAAATAGCCTGTCATTTTTATAAATAAATTCGACATAATATGAAGAATTATTTTTTGGTTTTATGGGAATGGGAATATTAAAATATCCTTCTTTATCCGTGATAAATTGTTGGGGGTGTTTTACTCTTTCATATTTTCGTTTCTTGTAATTATACTCTCTGAACCAGACATTTGCTTTCACTCCAGATAAAGACTTTCCTGTTTCCCTGTGAAGTACATAAAAATCTTTTCTTTCGTTTTTCACGTCTCTCTGGATAAAGCTGATATTTGAAATTGTGAGGAAAGAATAAGCTACGCCATTTTTATCAAAGCTGAAATTCTTATTATTGCTTACCAGAATCACATATTCACCCAGATTCAGTTCGGGAATTTTTATTTCTACTGAATGTGATTGGAAATCTTCATCATCGGGAATATTTATAATCCATTCTTTCAAAGGCTGCTTGGCTATAAATTTTTTCAGTTTTTTTTCGTAATTATGATTGTAAATATAGTCTTCTTTTTCTTCAATGGTTGTTTTAACGATCCTGAAATAAAATTCATTTACATTCTTGTAACTCAAAAGTCCTAAAGATAGTTTTTGTGGTAAATTTACTTTTTCTGTTTGGAGTGATAAACTTTTTTCTGTTATATAGGAGATCAAGTATTCACAATTTTCTGCACCGAATGTTTTTGGAAAGCCTTTTATGGTTTTCTGGCAGAGTTCGTAAGCTTTCTTTAGATACCACTTATAGTCTTCGGAGATTTGGGGATTATAATTGTGTCCCATCTGAAAATATAAACTTGCAAGTTCATAAGAAATTTCTGCAGAGACAGGTGATTTTTCATATCTCTTCCCGAGATCGAGCAGGGCTGTTTCGAATAAATCGTCTTTATTTTCAACTACTGACTTATTATAAACAAATTTCAAACGCTTTAAATCTACATCGATAAGAGCATCCGGTTTATCATCCTTAAGATGGAATTTTATAAGGTCTTGTAAGATTTTGAGTGCGTTAAACTCAGTGGAGAGAGAATCTGCTGTAACGATATTCAGTTTTACAAATTCTTCTGCCGGCAGGAAGTAGCTTGCATCGCTTATTTTAAATTCATAGGCAGGCTTTATCAGACCCGGTTCTGTATTGATATAAAAGTCCACAGCTCGATGAGCCAGGAAATCATACAAAGTGGGACGAAGGTGTCTGGTGTTTCCGATACTTATTATTTCATCGTAAGTATCCAGAGATATTTTTTTCAGTCCTTCAGGATTTTGTAGCGATAATTGGAAATGCTTAATTGTTTCTTTTGATATTGTTTTCAAATCCCAGGTACTGATGTCGTCTTGTTGGAAGTTGACTGTTTCCGTGCGGTCGTAGAATTTCCAGCGGTTCCTTTCAAAATACTGCCAGTAAGAATCTGCAAGAATGGAATGCAAAACCGGTTTTATGGGGAATTTTGAATCTACTACTTCTTCTCTTAAATTGTTTATTATTTTAATATCGGAAAATTCTTCTACTTGAACGGAGTATTTCATTTTATGGATCACAGCTTTCACGAATTGGGAAGCATTATTTTCCTTCTTTGCCTTTTCGTATATCTGCTCGACTATTTTCAGGGTAGTTTTTGGTAGTCCCTTTTTCTCCGATTTTTGAACTTCTTCCCATAATTCCTTATAACTCTCTTTTGAAGCGAATAGGGATGTGCTAAAAAGTAGCAAGGATAACATAACCATCAGAAATGTTTTGTTTTTTAAAATATTAATCATCATTATCTCCTTTGAAATATTTGATCGAATTTTCTATTGGTTAGAGTTGGACATCCTTGTTTAGAAGTCAAATGATTTTCTACCTTTTAGTTTTCCCTCGTTCCCAAACTCCCGTTTGGGAATGAATATTATACGCAAAACTCCTGTTTTGTTTTCTAACTCACCCCCGTTGAAATATTCAGCAAGCTGGATTTAACCCTGTGAAATAACAGTTTTGCTGTTCCTGTTCCGCAGGATTTCACGGGGTGAACTGGGTAAACCTGCTGCCTGCACCGCCATAGTTTTATCGAAGACGTGTCCCTCTCTTTAAAGCTTCGCTCAAATAGAGGGAACCAGCCAAAGGCTGACAAGCATAAGATGCCGCTGGAAGATAATTCCTCATCCGAGCAGTAGAGTTGCCCACCTTCACCCAAGCGGTGGAGGCACAGTTGAAAGATTTCTTGTTTTTCCCAATTCGCGCATTACTTTCGACTCGTAAGTTTGCGACGAGTCGAGAAGAATCTTTGCAGATGTGAGGGGGGAGTTTGAGAGCCGTAAAGCGACCAGCTTGGTCGCTCTCTCGACCTGGCAGGTCGAGTTACATTGAAACACCTTCCGAAGCTTCTCTTTCTTTTTTTCTGATGAAGAAGATTCGGAAAGTTGAATGAAGTTTGAATGTTTTAGCGAGAACTTTCCGAATCTCAGTCTTCGCTACGCTACGCCCGGACAGGTCAGTTGAGATAAACTCTTTGTTGGAAGCCGTGCCTTCGGCAGACAAGCTTCGGAAAGGATGAGAACCTTGAACCCAGAACCCTGAACCCAAAACCTTGAACCTTGAATCTTGAACCCAAAACCCCGCACCCCGCACCCCGAACCTTGAACCCAGAACCCTGAACCCAGAACCTTGAACCCCGAACCCCGAACCTTAAACCTTTTCAACGGTTTATTATTTATTCCTTGACTCTAAAATTCCAGAAAACAAGTTTCGTTATTGAAAATTTACAAGGAATTATTTATGATCAAACAAGATAAGGAAAGGCAGTAAAGACGGGTAAAATGGAACTATTAAATAAACTAAACAAAATACATGAATTAAAAAACGAAAAAATCGAAGAAGCTTTTAATGAAGTTGCTGAAGAAATACTTTATAATTATCTTCTTAAGATAAACGGTAATGAATATCGAATTACCGAAATTGAGTTTTATCTACATTGCGACGGGCATCTTGACCCATATGTACATAAAAATAAGAGACAGAAAGATTTCAAGAAATGGTATTTTCATCGATATAAAAAAAGTGATAAGTTAAAAGTTGGAAACTATAAAGGATTAGATATTACTTTTGGAAAAGGAAAAAACTGTAAAGTTTATGGTGGAATTTTAATTAGAGCCATAGAAAAATATGATGATACAAATAAATATACCGAAGGTCCTTGTAATGTTGTGAATCAAATTCTTAAAGTTTTTAAAATTGATAAAAATGACAAAGAAGAATATAGAAAATTCGTTGAAGATGTTGAGAAGATTGGAATCTTTGAAAATAATAAAATCAATAAAAAAATTAGTTTAATATACCCATCTTCTTCTGAAAAGAAAAATGATAAAAATGATATTGTATACAAATGTCCAAGAAAAGGACTTAATATTAAATCAAATTCTAATTCCCATTGGGAAGAATATGTTATGAAGCCATATCGTTATTTATTAGATCCTAGAAAGACTACAAAGGAAAGAAATCTTTTAACATTAGGATTAATCCATGAAATACATAATATAAAAATAAAAAATATTGATGATGTTATAAATAAATTTAACACTTTAAATATAAATTTTCCAAAATTTAGAAAAACAACAATTGAAAGATATGAATCTGCTTATCAATTTGGATACAAACTAGATTATAAAAGAGAAAAAAAAGATCTTAAATCATTAAAATATCCAAAATGTATTTTATACGGTTTATTAAATGAAGGAGAAAAAAAAATGAAGAAAACACTAATTAATATACTTATTATCTTTATAATATCGAATTTGTATTCAATCGGAAAAAATGAAAATATAGAATTACCCAAAATACCCATTTACATTGAAGGTGATTATCCTACATTTAATCATTCATATTTTAAAGAAGTTAGCACTCCCAATGAATCTATATATAATTTTCAAATAGTTAAGAAGAAAAGTGATATTGGTGCTAGTTTGGGAACTAGGATTTTCACAATCTTATTAGGAATTGTTGCAGGTGGATATGTGGGATACTTAATTGGAGATAATAATGAAGTTCCCGTTATTGGCAGTATCATTGGTGCATATAGTGTTGGTGGCTCATTTGCTTTGGGATTTGAAACAACTATACTAAATAGGCTAAATAGAGACGTTAAAATTCGGACTGAATACAAACTATATTTAAAAAAACAAAATGAAAAATCTGATAAACTCCTTGATTACAAAAAAGAAAGAGCTGGAATATCTTATAGTTTTATCGGAGTCCCAGCTGGTATAATAGGAACAATCGTTTTCGGTACAGGTCCCGCTTTAGGGTATTATTATGCTTTTTCTTCAACTCAATCGGATGTGGATATTCCTTTGAAATCAAATGATTTAGACATAATGTTTTCGAAAACAAATCTAGTGAAAAAAGACTATTTAAATCTTCTTGAAAAGATAAAAATTTATAACCAACCTTTTATCAAGCCAAATTTTAGTGTAAAAGAGAAAAATAAATTAAATAATTTTATTAAACCTAAAAATGAATTTGAAACAACAAAGCAATATCAAGAAAGAATTGTTAGAGAACAAATCAAAGAGAAAGAAAAAATAACTGAATATGAGCAGAAAGTAAAAATAGCACAGGAAAATCAAGAAATTATGAGATATACATTGTTACAAGAAATCAAAGAAGAAATTTCTGAAATTGAATTCACAAAATCTTATGATTTCAAAATGTCAAATTACAATGCCGATAAACAAAGCTTTTTTTTTAATATTACTGGAGTAGAAAAGAAAATTGTAGTACCAATTGCAAACGCTCCAGCCTTTAAAGAGAATGTAAGCAACTTTAGTGTGCAAAAAATATTCAAACCTACACTGAATGGCATTTGGGTAGCGGTTAATGATGACTATGTTTTAATAAATACCAAAACAGATGAAATTATACCTTGGGAAGGTGAAATTCCTATTTATGTTGAAACAGCAGTAGAAAACCCTCCAATTCTGTCAGCTTCTGTTAAACTGATAGAACCAAGTGGTGAAGGTTATCTCGATGCGGAAGAGACAGCAATTATCAAGGTTACTCTAACTAATTCAGGCAAAGGTACTGCAAAAAAGACAAGAATTAGTTTATTTCAACAAAAGGGTTCTACATTATACTATGATGTTTCTAATACAATAAACGAAATCCTTTCAAACCAATCAATCACTTACGAGTTCAAATTAACCGTTCCGGAAAATATTGAGAGTGGAAATGTAGAATTCAAAATATCTTTTCTTGAAGAACAGGGTTTTGAACCATCTCCATTAACTTTTACAGCACAAACAAGAGCAATGCTTAAACCTGATTTGCACATAGTAGATTTTGGAGTAGATGATGCAAATAGAGATGGTAAAATATCCAAAGGTGAAACTGCCGATATTACTATCAGGATTCAAAACAAAGGACAGGGAAAAGCGAAAAATGTTTCTTTAGATGTAGCTGAAGACCGTCTTGTGAATGTTTTTATAATTTCAGAAAAACACTTTGAACTTGGTAATTTAGAATCCGGTGAATCAAAAGATATTACTTTTACTATTTCAACCAATAAACGTGTTAGTGATGTCGTAAATATCAATTTCAATATACGAGAAAAGAGACCAAAATTCTCAATCGAGGATACAATTACTCTTGAACTTGAGAAAACTCAGAAGCAATTGAAACCAATAGTATTTGTTGGGAAAGATGTTAAAACAGAAATAATTGATGTAACCGATCTTTCTATAGACATTGAACAAGATATTCCCCAATCATCAAAAACAAATGAAAATGCACTTGCAATAATTTTTGGGATTGAAAGATATAAAAATGTTTCCAGTGTAACTCATGCCACCCGTGATGCAAATTTCGTTAAAGAATATTTGAATAAAACAATTGGGATTAAAGAAAGTAATATTTACCATAAAACGAATGATGATGTTGGTAAAGCAGAATTTGACAAAGTATTTTCCAAAGGCGGCTGGCTGGATAAAAGAGTGAAAGAAGGAAAAACTGAAATTTATTTTTATTATGCCGGTCATGGTGCACCGGATATAAAGCAGAACAAAGCTTATCTAATTCCTTATGATGGCGACCCCAATTATGCTTCACAGACAGGTTATGAACTTGGTAAACTCTATTCAAACCTGGCAGATTTGGGAGCAAAATCGGTAACTGTATTTCTGGATGCCTGTTTCAGCGGTGCAAACAGAGAAAGTGAAATGTTGCTTGCAGATGCCCGTCCCATATTTATCGTAGTAGAGGGACCTGCTGCTCACGGAATCACAGTATTTTCCGCAACAAGTAGTAAAGAGATATCATCTGCGTGGCCTGAGAAAAAACACGGATTATTCTCGTACTTTCTGATGAAAGGATTGCAGGGTGAAGCCGACCTGAATAACGACAATAAACTTTCAATCAAAGAACTGGGAGATTATATTCAGCAGAATGTATCTGAAAGAGCAGGTTTTCTGGATCGTGAACAGACACCTCAATTGATAACTGATGACGAAAACAGGATTTTGATAAATTATTGATCGTGAATTGCTTCGAGTCGATTAGCAAGTATCGACTCGATACAATTCGTCGTAGAACCTCCGCAACGGTTAAAGTGTTGAGTAGCAAGACCAGCCAGAGGCTGGCAAGCCTTGCGAATGGTTGGAGAGATGTTAGATGAGAGACGATGGGCGGTTTACATGCTTGAAAGGTGAAAGAAAGGATTTTTATGAAATATTTTATATTTATTTTTTTGTTAATTTCTTCAACATGTTTCGCACAAAATTTAGTTCCACAGATCAATGACCTTGGTGATGGCTGGTTTGAGGTTACTTCTTCTGTTGTAATCGAGAATATTACTCCGCAGGAAGCTAAAAAATTGGCAATTCAGAAAGCCTGTCAGATTGCAATCGAACAATTTTCCGGCGTCGAAGTTACAGGTAGAACTTCTTTAATTGAGGTAGAAAGCGGGAGTAAGGTTACAATCGATCATTTCTCAAAATTGACAAATCAGACATCTCAAGGAATCATCTTGAAAAAGGAAATTCTAAGAGAAGAGAATATAACCAAAAATAACATTTTATATAAAAGCGTTACTGTAAAAGTAAAGGTGGGAAAACAGGAAGGTAAACGAGATCCTTTCTTTACGTTAGAAGCCACGTTAAATAAAGATTATTATAAAGAAGGTGAAGAACTCGAATTAGAAATTACTACTTCTAAAGATTGCTATTTAACGATTTTAAATATAATGTCAGATGAAAATGTAACAACCATTTTTCCAAACAAATACAGGAAAGATAATTTTGTAAAAGCAAATCAGGTATTCAAGTTGCCGGACGAGAAGGATAAATCATTGGGGATAAAGTTCAAGGTTGGCTTATTGCCTGATAAAGAAGAAGATACTGAGATTATAAAGATTTTAGCCACAAAAGAACCGGTGAATCTCCAAATTGTTTCAGACTATAAATCAGCACTTGAGTCTTTACAAAATTGGTTAGTTACAATTCCAAGAAGTCATATTGAAGAAGTTGATTTGCAGTATTATATTTATAAATGAAACCTTCGCTGCAACCTTGTGCAACCTTGAAAAAGTTTACCAGAGAGAATCTTGCTTATAAACCTTTTCAAGGTTATCCTGAGAAGCCGCTGATTCTCTCGTTCCCAAACTTTTAACCTGTTGGATAACAGGTCCCGTTTGGGAACGTAGTTGACCATAAAACTTTTACCATGTTGGATAACAAGGCCTGTTTTGCGTTCCCAAGAAAAACTTGGGAACGAGGACGTAATGAGAGAGAAACAAAACCCTGAACCCAGAACCCAGAACCCAGAACCTTGAACCCTGAACCCAGAACCCAGAACCCAGAACCTTGAACCTTCAGTATTCTATTCTTCTTTTTTCTCTTCTTCTACTTTTTCTTCTTCTTCTTTTTGTTTGCCTTCATCGAGGAGATTTTTCGTACCTTCAATTAAACCTTCAAAAACATCTTTAGTAAAGTGTGCAAATCTTGGTGCATTTACTTTAATAGCTTCTACGATGGTTTTACTTGCTTTTTTTGCAAATTCTTTAGTTGAAGGTTTAGCTTTCTTGTATCCTTCTTTAGCACCTTGCAGAGCTTCTTTTGCCAGGGTTTGAACTTTTTCTTTAGTGTTCAGATCCTCATCTTTAGTTGTTTTAATAATTTCTTTAGTGATAGAACCTACAACCTTCACCACATCTTCTCCAGCATGATAGGCTTTTATAACACCTTCACGAACTGTTTTGGTAACTTTGCTTTCTTCCATTTTTTCCTCCCTGTCCTCCGTAGCTTTCTTGATCTCCAAAGTTTTAACAAAGGAGATAGCGCAGGAGGGCTGTCACGGCGTATCCGGCAGTTGCCGGAGAAGCCGGGCTAATTATTTTTTTCTAATTCTATTTTATTTAGAATTTCTTTTTTGCTCCAATCAGGGTGTTCATACCATATATTCTCTGCCATTTTTAGAATTTCACCAATTTTTTTTCCGGGAGACATTTTAAAATAATCCATAATATCTTTTCCTGCAACAGGCATGGTTCTTTCCTTAAATTCATTTTTAATTTTGTCTATTCTTTTTTTGATTTCAGGGATAAAATCAGGTTTGTTATACTCGGTTTTGTGACAATTCTTATCTATATGAATGAATTCCAGAAGCAGGTCGAGTTTATTTCCCAGCTCGGAAACCAACTTCATTATAAATTTTGTATTTAGAAGTTCAAGGTCTTTTCCCAGATAGTTCAGTCGTGCATGATTTCTTATTAGAAGAGCAACATCTCTCGTCAAATTATTAGAGAATTTCAAGCGTTTCAGGATAGCTTTTGCTATTAAAGCACTTTGTGGTTCATGATCAGGGAATTCAAATCCTGTATCTGTTTTTATTCGCACCTGCTTTTTAGCTATATCGTGAAGTAAAGCAGCGAGTCTCAGGTTCGATTGTGGTTGGACAGCATCAAGAACTTTTAAAGTGTGAGTAAAGACATCGAGATCATCTGGTTTTTTGTTCTCCAGGTCGATTATTTCATAAATTTCCGGGATAAGATTTTTCATCAGTACGAAGTCTATTAGCATTTGAACTGCTTTTGAAGGTTGATTGGAAAGAAGCATTTTGGAAAGTTCATCTCTTCTTCTTTCCCATGAGATGAATTCTAATTTATCTGCGTTTTCTTTAATTCCTGTTTCAGTTTCCTGTTCGATTTTAAAATCCAGTTGAACAGCAAATCGGACAGCACGCAGCATTCGGAGTGGGTCTTCTCCAAAAATTATTTCCGGGTCAGAAGTTGAGCGGATAATTTTATTTTCAATATCAGAAATTCCCTTTCCTGTTATATCGGAAATTTCTCCTGTAACGATATTCATTATAAGAGAATTAATCGTGAAATCTCTTCGATAGACATCATCTTTCAAGCTTCCAACTTCCACATCGGGTTTACGAGAATGCTCTTGATATTCCTCTTTACGTGTCATCACAAATTCTACCTGATGGTTATTTATGCCCACTATTGCAGTTCCGAATCTTGTAAAGAAAAGCGGCTTTGAAGAAACTCCTTTTTCGTACAGAAATCGTGCCAGTTCATTACCTCCATTTTCCAGTTCAACTACAATGTCCATATCTTTACTGGTCTTACCCATTACATGGTCGCGAACATATCCGCCAACAATATAAGTTTTATTTTCAAATAGAGTTCCTTTGATGGTGTCTGTAATAATTTTTAGTATTTTTTCCATTTTAGTAATATTCCGGATTTTTATTTAGGTAATATCCCAGAAGTTGGGAAGCAGCAGTTATGGCAGCAGTTTCTGCCCTCAGGATATGATTTCCCAGAGTAAATGTTAGAACCCTTTTCTCGAGCAAGAAGTCAATTTCATCATTATCAAATCCACCTTCAGGACCAATAATGATGCAGATTGGTTTCTCGCTGTAATTTTGTGCGATTCTGGTTAGAAGATCGTGTTTTCCAATTTCCAGGGCAACTACTGGTTGGAATCCTGAATTGTTGGTTCTTTCGATGAGTTTGTTCAAAGTGGATACTTCATGGATTTTTGGCAGGAAAGCATTATCGCATTGTTTGATAGCAGAAATGGCAACTTTTTTAAACTTTTCGATAGTTTTTTTAGTTCCTTGCCGAACAGTTCTTTTTGTAACAATAGGAAAAAAATCTTTCACTCCAAGTTCAGTGAGCTTTTCTACTATGAGGGAATCATGTTTATTTTTGAGCAGCGGGAAGGCTACTGCAATTGTTGGTGTTGATTGTTTCTCTTCTTTGATTTCTGAAATAAGAACCTTTGACTCCATTTTATTTATATCTTTAATTTTTGCTTTTGCCAGGAGACCTTTTCCATTAGTAAGAAGGATTTCGTCATTTATTTTTTTTCGGAAGACGTGAGTGATATGGTGAAACTCTTCACCACTGATTACAATGCTGGCATCACCTATAGTGAGCTGTGGTACAAAAAATCCAGGCATTCAAACTCCCCTGACCCCTCTTTAACTAAAGAGGGGAAATCTTTAGGGTTTAATTCTGTACTTTTTCTCATTTTATACAAAAAACTTTTTCAATTTGCTGAAGAAACTTTTTTCCGGTCTGAGTTTCTTTTCTGAATCGTATTGTCCCAATCTTTTGAGAAGTTCTTTTTCTTCTATATTTAATTTTGTGGGAGTGATTATCATCACCTTTACAAAGAGATCGCCATGATATGAACTGTTTACATGTGGTAATCCCTGAGAACGTAGTCTGAATATTTTTCCTGATTGTGTACCCGGCGGGACCTTCATTTTAACTTTTCCGGAGAGAGTTGGACAGAGAATCTCAGCACCTAATGCAGCCTGAGAAAAACTTATGGGAAACTCACACATAA
>DAOVQH010000239.1 GCA_030628755.1 Candidatus Cloacimonadota bacterium
GTGTTTAATTCTTTAAGTCTCTCGTTCCCAAGTTTTTCTTGGGAACGCTGGGATTTGGGTTACGAAGAACAACTTCGTAACCAGATGAATTTCTGAAAATTATAAGGGCAGAACAATGTTCTGCCCCAACATTTATTCTTTTCGTATTCCTTTGTGTCTTCGTGCCTTGGTGGTTAACTACTTCCCCGCCATCATAGCTTCAATATCTTCCTGAACCGTTCCGATTGGTTTGATATTAAAGTTTTCCACGAGAACCTTTAACACATTTGGTGATATGAATGCCGGCAAAGTTGGTCCAAGACGGATTCCTTTTACACCGAGATGAAGAAGTGCCAAAAGCACTGCCACTGCTTTCTGTTCATACCAGGCAATATCGAATGAAATCGGCAGATCATTGATATCATCAAGTTCAAAAACTTCTTTCAGTTTAAGAGCAATCACTGCAAGTGAATAACAGTCATTACACTGTCCTGCATCCAGAACTCTGGGAATCCCTTCGATATCACCAAGATTCAACTTATTATAACGATATTTGGCACAACCTGCAGTCATAATAATGGTATCTTTCGGAAGTTGTTCTGCCACTTCAGTGTAATAATTTCTTCCTTTCTGCCGACCATCACAGCCAGCCATCACGATAAAGCGTTTGATAGCTCCTGATTTCACTGCATCCATGATTTTATCAGCAAGAGCGAGAAACTGGTTATGAGCAAAACCACCAATTAATTCACCTTTTTCTATTTCAGTTGGCAGATCACATTTCTTTGCCAGTTCGATTATTTCAGAAAAATCTTTTGTTTTTCCTTCTTCCCTATCGGCAATGTGTTTAACTCCTGGATACCCAGCCATTCCAGTCGTAAAAATTCTGTCTTTATAGGAATCTTTCACTGGAATAATACAATTTGTTGTCATCAAGATCGGACCGTTAAAAGATTCAAATTCCTTGTTCTGATGCCACCAGGAATTACCGTAATTTCCCACAAAATGTTCATATTTTTTGAAAGCAGGATAATAGTTTGCTGGCAGCATTTCACTGTGAGTGTAAACATCAATTCCTGTTCCTTCAGTCTGTTTCAAAAGTTCTTCCATATCTTTCAGGTCGTGACCAGAAATAAGGATTCCGGAATTGTTGCGAACACCGAGATTAACTTTTGTGATTTCCGGATTCCCATAAGTGGAAGTATTTGCTTTATCCAGAAGCGCCATTGTATTTACAGCATATTCTCCGCATTTCATTACCATTGCCACCATTTCATCAACGCTCAGATCTTTGGTTGTAGAAACAAGTGCTTCCATTATAAAAGCATAAATTTTCTCATCCTCAAATCCCAGTATAGCAGCGTGATCTGCATAAGCAGCAATACCTTTTAACCCGATAATAAGAAGTTCACGCAGAGAGCGAACATCTTCATTTTTCTGGGAAAGTACACCAACTTCCGCAGCTTTTTTATGAAACTCATCTACATCATCGGAAAACCAGACCGCAGAATCGTGAAGTTTACCTTCGATCTTATCACCATATTTTGCTTTTAATTCATCCCTGATTTTCAATCCTTCTTTGATTTGAACGATAAATCGTTCATTATCAAAATTTGCATTGGTAATTGTAGAAAAAAGCGATTGAGTAATAAATAATCCGGCTTTCTTTTCCAGTTCACCAAGCTCTCTTGCCTTTTCTCCATAAATTGAAATTCCTCTTAAAACAAAGATCAATAAATCCTGCAGGTTTGCTGTATCAGCCTTTTTGCCGCATACTCCCGCGATTGTACACCCCTCATTCTTTGCCGTTTCCTGGCATTGAAAACAAAACATACTCATAGTATGACCTCCTTTATTTTTATTTATTTTTGATTTAATCATAAATTCCAAAACTCAAAAGACAAAGATCAAATAAATTATAAAACTCAAAAAACAAATATCAAATAAATCACAAAATCCAAAATATAAATATCACCGGAATTAAGGAACAAACAGAAGTTTGAAATTTTGAAAATTGCTATTTGGAATTTGTTTGTTATTTATCATTTGATATTTGTGATTTTTCCATAGCTAACGGATTTTCACAGATTGAACGGATTAAATTATAATTCTTTTCTGATCCGTATTTATCCGTGATATCTGTGATCTCATTTCTTCATGATTCTTCTTTTTTTTCTATTGAATATCCTGCTTTTTGAATTGCAGTTATCACATTGTTTTCATCGTATTCACCATCGATCTGAACCAGTTTATCATTCAATGAAATGTTAATTCTTTCTATTCCCTGTATGGGTTTAAGAGCATTCTCAATCGTATTTACACAATGCTGACAGGTCATATCCGGAACAGCGTAATTTCCTTTCATATCGATTATCTCCTTATTTTTCCTAATAAATTTAAGTAATAGATTTTTTATAAGTGCTCGAATAATCAACCCGGAAAGAAGGATTGCTGAAAATGTTTTCAACCATATCGGAAGCATCTTCATTCCACCTGTTATAAGATTCATATCTTCACCGGAGATTTTCCAGATATGATCGACTATCAATCCAAAAAGAAGAGAAGTAATTATTATGGAAAACAGGTAAATGAATAAAATTCTTTTACCGAGTTTTCCCGAAACAAAAGCCAAAGTAGCAGTATTCGTGGCAGGACCGGCAATCAGAAATATCAAGCCTGCTCCGGGAGTCATTCCTTTAAGTATCAGGGCTGCTGCAATGGGGATAGAACCGGTAGCACATATATACATTGGAATTGAAATTAGGAGCATAACAGGATAAGCAAGCAAAGGATTACTGAGATATTGTTCAATGAAATCTCCAGGAATGATAAATCCGATAATGCCTCCGGCAATAACTCCGATCAATATCCATTTTCCAGCATCATCGATCAGTTCAATAAATCCATATTGAAAAACATTTTTTATCTTTTCTAAAAAGCTGTGCGAATGAGGTCCCTCAATATTGCAGATATTACAGGAATTTCCTTCAGGAGGTTTTATGTTCTCTACATTTTGTTTTTTCTCTAAAATCCCTGTAAGAGAACCGCTCAATATCCCTGCAAAAAAAGCAGCGATGGGTCTGATAATGGCAAATAAAGGTCCAAGCAGAGAATATGTTGCCAGGATGGAATCTACACCTGTGGTTGGTGTGGAAGAAAGAAACGATACTGTTGAACCTTTCCCTGCTCCCTCTTTTCGCAAGTAGGCAGCCACGGGAATTACTCCACAGGAACACAATGGTAAAGGTACTCCCAAAAGTGAAGCTTTGATAATTGAACTTAATTTATTACCCGATAAATGCGTGTATATTTTTTCTCTGGGAATTATCAGATTTAAAACTCCGGCAATGAAAAAACCGAAAAGAAGATAGGGTGACATCTCCAGAAGTAAAAACCAAACTGACTTTAAAATTCCAATTAATATTGTAAACATTATACCAACCTATTCAGTAAAATCAGATAATTTGATATTTTTAAAAGTTTGATAAATATTATTCGAAATATTTTTTAAAGTATCACCAAAGATACAATTCTCAAAAGGACAACCGGTTTTATGCAAAGGACAATCATTCGGGATTATTTTAGATTCTACGATCTCATAAATATCAAGAAAGCTGATTTCTTCCGCAGGCTTATTCAGCACAAATCCACCTGTGGGTCCACGAAAAGATCTGATGATTCCGCTCTTACTTAATCTCTGGAATATCTTTGCCAGGTGAGCTTCTGATGCATCTAATTTTTCCGCCAGATATTTTGCATTTACTTTATTGGGACTTTTCTGTGCCACGATTGCCAGTCCGTGCAAAGCCAGCGAAGCAGCTTCTGAAACATTGATCAAATGCGACATTCCAACTCCTTTTATAAATTCTGGTACTTAAATACCGAAATAGGGTTTTTATGTCAAGAAGTTTTTTTTACTGATTAAAAGTCTTTTCTATCCCACCGATTTACCCGGTGAAATAATCTTTCAGAATTTCACCCTAATGAAATAAAGAAAGATTTCGTTGGGCAAGCAGGTTGAAAAATCAGCGGTTACTTTTTTGTTAGAGTGATTTTAAAAGAGGTTTCGAATGTCTTGATTTTTTCAGCAAAGTTTTCCCTCTGTCATTCCCTCGAAAGAGGGAATCTACAAAATTGATTCCCGTTTACACGAGAATGACAGAAGAGAATGATATGGAATAATAAAATCATTTCCCCCGAAAAGTCGGAGCATTCTTGGGTTCTTTTCCTCTTAAAACTTTGTGATAATAATCATAAGTCATCGGATTTAGTTCAGATAGATTTTCCGCTTCAGTAACTTCACCCAGAAAGATAGTATGGCTGCCGGTATCCAGGCTATTAATA
>DAOVQH010000057.1 GCA_030628755.1 Candidatus Cloacimonadota bacterium
TTAAAAATGACCTCGATAACTCGCTCCTGTTGAGCAAACTCACTCGAAGTTGACATCTTTGATTACTTTTTTTGCCCATTTTTTCATAAAAATTTTGTTCCGTAACAGCCTGTCGAGTCCATTCATACTTTGAAAAGGTCGATTTAAAAGAAATCCTCTGGGTAAACCTTTTCAAGGTTTTATAAATTTACTTATCTTCGTCCACAACCTCAAAGTCAGCATCCACAGGACCTTCCTGTTTTGAAGGTTCTTCTTTTTGTTTACCTGCTGTTTTTCCGGTATCTTTCATATCTGGACCAGGTGCACCTTGAGCAGCTTGCTGCTTCTGCATTTCAGCATAGATTATCTCGCCGATCTTTTGAGCTTTCTTTGCAAGTTCATCACGAACAGCTTCGTATTCTTCTTTAGTTGCAGATTTTTTATTGAGCTCTTCCATTTTGTCTTTAGCTTCTTTGATGGCTTCTTCTACAGTTTTCTTTTCGTCGTCTTTGAGTTTGTTTCCATATTCTTGGAGGCTTTTTTCAGTAGAGAAGATGAGTGTATCGAGTTCATTGCGAGCTTGAGCAGTATCCTTTTGTTTTTTGTCTTCTTCAGCGTGAGCTTCTGCGTCTTTAACCATTCTATCGATTTCTTCTTCGTTGAGAGTACCTGTTCTTTCAATCTTGATAGATTGTTCTTTACCTGTTCCTTTATCCTGTGCATGAACATGCAGGATTCCATTTGCATCTATATCAAAAGTTACCTCGATTTGCGGAATTCCTCTTGGAGCTGCCGGGATGCCTGTAAGTTCAAAATTACCAAGTCTACGGTTATCTGCTGCCATTGAGCGTTCACCCTGAAGAACTACAATGGAAACAGCGGGTTGATTATCCGCAGCAGTTGAGAATATCTGACTTTTTTTAGTTGGGATAGTTGTATTTCTATCAATAAGTCTTGTCATAACCCCACCCAGGGTTTCGATGCCAAGAGAAAGTGGTGTAACATCAAGCAGCAGGATATCTTTCAGATTTTCATCACCAGCCAGGATACCACCCTGAATTGCAGCACCAACTGCCACAACTTCATCCGGGTTTACAGCTTTGCTTGGTTTTTTCCCAAAGAATTTTTCAACTGCTTCAACTACAGCCGGGATTCTTGTACTACCACCTACGAGGAGAATCTCATCGATATCATTAGCAGCAAGTTTAGCGTCTTTTAATGCAAGTTTACAGGGATCAATAGAACGTGCAACAAGGTCGCTGGTCATTCTATTAAATTGTGAAAGTGTTAAATTTAGGTTCAGATGTTTTGGCCCAGAAGCATCAGCAGTAATGAATGGAAGATTGATATTGGTGGTTTGAGTTCCGGAAAGTTCGATCTTAGCTTTTTCAGCAGCTTCCTTAATCCTTTGCATTGCCATTGGGTCGTTAGAAATATCAATACCCTCCTGTTTTTTGAATTCCCCTATAATCCAGTCCATAATTTTTTTATCAAAGTCGTCACCACCCAGGTGAGTATCACCATTTGTAGAAAGAACTTCAACTACACCTTCCGCAACTTCCAATATTGAAATATCGAAAGTACCACCACCGAGGTCATAAACTGCAACTTTTTCTTCTTTTTTTCTTTCCAATCCATATGCCAGTGCAGCTGCTGTTGGTTCATTGATAATACGTTTTACATCAAAGCCTGCAATTTTTCCAGCATCTTTTGTAGCCTGTCTCTGGGCATCGTTGAAATATGCGGGAATAGTTATAACAGCTTCAGTGACTTTAGTTCCAAGATGAGCTTCTGCGGTTTCTTTCATTTTTGTAAGAATCATCGCAGATATTTCTTGAGGAGTATAATCTTTGTTTTCTGAATCAATATGAATAATTGCTTCGCCATATTTACCGCCCTTAACCTGGTAGTTTACATTCTTGATCTCAGAACCAACCTCATTAAGCTGCCTTCCCATGAATCTTTTAATAGAAGAAATTGTATTCTTTGGATTTGTAACTGCCTGACGTTTTGCTAATTGACCGAGCAACCTCTCTTTGTCCTTTGTGAATGCAACAACAGATGGAGTGGTTCTACTTCCTTCGGCATTCTGTATTACGACTGGTTTACCACCCTCCATAACGCTTACGCAGGAGTTAGTTGTACCCAGATCGATTCCGATTATTTTTCCCATTTTTCCTCCAATATTTTTTAATAATTTTATTTTTTTTGCAACTAACAATATCTAACAAGAACTAACAACTTTTAACCATTATACAATTAACAAACACAAACTATAGCCAACAAATTTTTTTATTGTTCGTTTTTGTTTGTTTTGTTTACCCCGTTAAATTATTTTTTATTTAACCGGGGTTCGCTGCTAATTTTTCTTTTGATTTTTTCGGTTTTTCTCCATTGGAAACAGCTACCCGTACAGGACGAATAACTTTTTCGTTCATTGTATAGCCATTTTGTATAATTGCTACTATTTTATTTTCTTCGAGTTCGGAAGGAATATGTGCCAGGGCTTCATGAAAATTTGGATCGAATTCTTTTCCTAAAGCATCAATTTTTTTAACTCCTTCCTTTTTTAAAACCATCTCTAATTGTTGGAAAATCAGCTTAACCCCTTTTTCAAAAACTTCTCTGTTTTTTTCGACTTCAGGATGAAGGGCTCTTTCAAAATTGTCTACAACATCACATAATTCCAGAACAAGTCGTTCGGTGGCATTCTTGATCCAGTCTGCTTTTTCAGCGAAAGTCCGTTTACGGAAATTTTCAAATTCAGCTGCTCCTCTTATCCATCTATCCTTTAATTCTTCATATTCATTCTGAAGCTGTTTGTATTTTTCGGTTAAAGTTAATTTCTTTTTCTTTTCTGTTTGTGGAGTTTCTTTACTTTTTGTTTGTTTAATATCTGTCATTTTTAGGTACCACCATTCCTTTTTTTGTTGTGTTTGTGATTGTATAAGCGATGTTTCGAATTATCGGGATGTTTTTTTCATAATTCATTCTGATTGGACCCAGAATACCAAGATAGCCGGGAATTCCAAAAATTTCGTATTTAGAAAAGATGAGAGAATAATTAATGAACTCAGGCTGTCCGAGATCTTCTCCCATTAACACATTCCAGGATTTCTTTTCTTTACATTTCTGCATAAGATTAATAAGATAATCTTGCCTTTGAATAAATCCCAGGAATGTTAATATTGAACTTTTATCATCGAATTCGGGTTGTTCGAGAAATGTAATATTTCCATCAAAGTGAATATAATAGTTACTAATTTCAGTAATAGCATTTTGCAGTTCCTGGATGAAAAGCTTCATGATAGTATTTTCTTCAGTAATTGATTCTGCTATCTCTTCCAGAGTCTTATTTTGAATATCGTAAATACGAAGTCCAACCAACTCGTCATTCATATAACGAACGATAGCTTTTAACTGTTGTTCTGTGATACTCTGGTCACATTTGAGAATAACTGTTTTATCAAGCCCGGAATCCAGACTAACTACAAAGAGCAATTTATTTTCTGAAATTTTGAACACATCAAGTTTCTCAAGATAGCCATAAGATACTTGAGGTTCAGCAACAAAACTAAGCTGGTCTGTTTCGCGAGCCAAAAGCTGCATGATATAATGCAAAGCCAGAGGAGTGTCTTTATAGTATTTAACCAAGATACCCCTTAAAAGTTCAGTCTTATTATAGAAAGTATTGTCGATTTTTCCAGTTATTTTTCTCAGGTAGGTTCTATAGCCTTTTATTGTGGGGATTCTACCAGCAGATGTATGTGGCTGATAAATAAGACTTTCTTTCTCCAGTTTGTTCAAATCTATCCTTATTGTAGCCGGACTTGCAGTTTTAATATACTTCTCGCATATAATCTTGGAAGAAACTGGTTCTGTGGTACGGATAAATTCATCCACAAGATGCTTTAAAACATTTTCCCGGCGTATCTCAGCTTTCTTCATTTTTCCTACCTTTTCTTTAGCACTCAAATCGAAGGAGCGCTAATTTAAAGACAAAATAATTAATTTTGAAAAATTGTCAAACTAAATATTAGAGTGCTAATTTTTAGCAAAAGCTTTATTAATGTGTGAATTTAAGAATTAAATATTAGATTTTACTTTTTGTATTTCACAAAAGTATCAAACCATTCAATAGTTTCATAAAGAGTATGAAGCAAAGATTCTTTAGCACGATAGATATGTCCTTCATAAGGTAATATAATCAGCTTTGTTGTAGCTTCATTACCCTTTAAAGCCTGGTACATTCTTCTCGACTGTAGAGGATATGTCCCGGAATTAGGGTCTTCTTCTCCGTGAATGAGAAGCAGGGGTTCATTTATTTTTTCAGCATACATAAAAGGAGAAACTTCTGTATAGAATTCTTTTGCCTGCCATAATGTTCTGCGTTCTTTTTGGAATCCAAAGGGAGTTAAAGTACGATTATAAGCACCGGTTTTAGCAACTCCAGCTGCACAGAAATCACTATGGGCAAGAATATTTGCAACCATGAATGCTCCGTAACTGTGCCCGATTATGCCTACCCTTTTTGGATCGATTATTTTTCTTTTATTAAGATAATTTATTGCTGCTTCAATACTGGTAACTGTTTGTTCTATAAAAGTTTCATTAACAGTTTCGGGATCTCCCACAATTGGTATTGAAGCTCCGGATAATACTGCATAACCATTTAGGACTAAATATTTAACAGAATCGAACCAGAAACTGATAAACCTGTTTGGTGAAATATCAACCTGGCTGGCAGTTGAACTATCAACAAATTCTACGGGATAGGCACCTATTATGAGAGGTAACCGAGCGCTCTTTTTATGATTTAAAGGTAAATACAGAGTTCCTGAAAGGGGGATTCCATCTTTTCTTTTATATGTGACCAGTTCAATTTTTAAATCTGCCAATTCCGGATACGGATTTGGATAATCGGTAATCTTTTTTCTTTTGCCTGTGTTCAAATCCACAAAGAAATAGTTGGGAGGATTAAGTTTATTCTCACTTTTTATGGCAACTCTTTCAAAACCCTTTCCTATAAAAGCAGAAATAGTTTCATGGAAATTTTCTTTGCATTTGAATAAGATTTCCTTCTCTTTTGTTTTCAGGTTGAATTTTGCCAGATAAGGATAGTTTCCTTCTGGAGTTGCTCCTTTATTGTTTTTGAAATAAACAGTATCTCCATTTTTAACGAAAACCTTTTCACCTAGTTTTGTTGTTCGTTTAATTAACTCCCCTGGGTGATTGTACTTATCCCGAGTACTGAGGTCAAAAATCAGTTCGGGACTCTTGTCACCAATCTTATAAAGCCAGTAACGTTTCCAGAGTCTGTCTCTATCATATTCTGAATAAAAAATCTCATCTGCAGTTTCAGACCAATCAATATTTGAGTACCGATGTTCGGTTCTAAAAATCTCGACAGGTTCTTTTCCAAAAGGAACATCTAGTTTCATTATTTTATCCCGGTGGTCGACTATGTTCATTGGATTTCCTTCATCGAGAGCTTCCACCCAGATCAAGGTTGCATCCTTTAATGGCTGCCACTGGAATTTTCTTGGTCCCTTAAAGGTCCCCCCAATGGGAACCTCATCCTGAAGAGGTCTTTTAAAAATATGTTTAACAAGCTCACCTTTTAGATTTATTATTTCAAAAGTTTTAGGAAAGCGATAATAAGGAACCTGGTATGAATAAGGACTTTCTATTTTAGATATAAACAGGTAATTATTATCGGGTGAGAGCACAATATCCTCATAAATTCCTGGTTTTCCCAGCTTTATAAGTTTATTACTTTTGGAGTCGAGAAGGATCAACTGTGAAGTGAAATAGTAATTGAATAATATTTCATCATACCTATCCTTGAGCAGATGTTGATATGTTCTTTCCGTGCTGGTTTTTCCATAACTTTCTTCGATAATTGGACTTTTTGGAATCAAGGGTCTTTCAGGTTCTGAACCACGTTCTACAGGGATTGTTTTTATCAAGATGGTTCTGTTATCATTCATCCACCAGAAACCGTCATCTTCAAAAACATCGTTAATTATAAAGTCATCAATGTAGTTAATTCTACCTGTTTTTACATCGATAATTAATAATTCTATACCTTTCTCAGTTTCAAAGGATGCTGCTATTTTTTTGTTATCAAAAGAGAACTTATAAGTCCTGATCTTTATATCTGCTGGAAACTTAACCAGAATTTCTTCTCCGGTTTTCAAGTTTAAAATCTTCATAGAAGTAATCTGGTAACTCTTACTTGGGGCATTAATTCTCTTAATTATATCCTGTCCTGCAAGTTTAACAGAAGGTTGTGATATATCTTCTAATGTTTGATATTTCTGAAAAGTTGTTTCTATACCGATTTCTTCGAATTGGATAAATTTAATTTTTGGGAAAGGTAAAGTATTAAATATTTTTGTTATATTTTCCGGCGGAAGTTTGTATCCGCTATCTGCGTATGATAAAGTCATAAATAAACTCCATAAAATTATAACTGTTTTTTTCACATTTTATCCTTGTTTTTTTTAACTGTTGCGACCAAAGAAGGCACTAGGATTTTGGCAAGTGAAAATCTTCTGATATTAGTGATTATATAATTATAGGTTTTTTAATTCTCGCTATTATGATTGATTTCAAACAAATTGTACGATCCTGAACAATAGGTTTTTTCCTGCTTTTCTTCTTGCTAATCCTGTGTGCGCTGTTAGTGGATGTTTATTGATTAAACTATACATCCCCCGGAAAAATTTCAAAATCATTTTGTTTATTTTTTATTCTGGATAACACTCTGGTTACCAAGCCCCAGCTTGGTAACCCTCAAAATGCATATCAAAGCCAGTCTCCGTAAACTACGCCCCGACAGGCTGGGGCTTTGATACGAGAGATAAAAAAACAACTCAAACAGAAGATTTTTCTTAACGCTTGTTTATTACCAATTTCTTAACGCAATTTATATTATGCCGGTTTAAGAAAAAGAATGCACTTCAAGTAATAATTTTCTATTCGTCCACGATGAACAAAATTAATATTATGTAGAATCTCTTTGCAACTACTTTTTAGTGGCTTTTTTGCTTTTTGCTGAAACGACGAGCTTATTGAGTTTGTGGAGCTGCCTGTTAGTGGGTGTTCCATATTCATATTTAAAGAAAGTATGAATTTAATTGTTAAAAATTGGCTATTCAGTACGATTATTTCCACCAATTATTTGATAGAAATTGAAATTATTTGTTATTAGTTTTGAATATTCAGTTTTTCCAAATATTGTATCAATTACAGTAAAATAATTATATGGTTCAAGGCTCTCGAAAATTTTATAAAAAATTGCTCCATCTCCATGCGTCCAATCAAGATAAATTGAATCCTGTTCCGTTGATATTACTAAATCTGTTGGCGTATCTATTTCCGATTTTTGATAATAACTCCTTGCTCCTATATCGGGCAATGTACCATCATCATCTCTATTTCTTTTATATTTTTTGTTTCTTACTGTTTCTTCAACAATTGCACCCATATCAATACAGGGAGAGGTCCAGTCCAAATTGAAATTTCCATTATTTGCATCAACAAACCGAGGATCACTGCTCAAAATATTTCCATCGAATGTAATATCGTTGTTTAGTCCCATAATATACGATCCCGTTCCATTCGTTAAATCACAATTATGGACATGGATAGTACAACCTGACCATAAATATAATTCAGGGGTTGCATCTTGCCATAATATTGAGTTATGAATATGAAAATTACAATTTATGTCGCAATAGATCGCTCCACCACCAGTCATGTGAGTAGCTGAATTCTGAAAAAAAGTTAGATTAATTAGAATAGGAAAAACATTTTTATAAAGATATATTGCTCCTCCTGCGTTTGTTGCGATATTATTATCAAACACAACTTCTTCAAAATAAGGCCAACTATAACCACCTTCCGGATTACAAACGAAAATTGCTCCGCCATCCGGTGCGTGGTTACCTGCAAATCTTGTTCTTCTTATTTCAGGAGATGACCAGTTATAAAGGCACATTGCTCCACCTCCGCCATTAGCAGAATTGTTTATGAAAAGACAATCTTCAATAATCGGTGATGAGTCATCGCAATAAATTGCACCACCATTAAATTCCGGAAAGTATCCGGTTGCTTTTCCATATTGCAGCTTACAGTAAGATAATATTGAACTGTCCTGTCCGTTTGTGTTTTGGTCGATAAAGCGGAGTCCGTGCCAGCCGATGGTTGTGTCTTGGGCTGTGAAAAAGATATATCTATGCTCTTCACCTTCTGCTACCAGCCTTCCATAAATATTGAATTTGTAATGACCTGAAAAATTAACTTTAATTCCCGGTTCAATTATTAATGTATCACCTAAAGGAACAGTTATTTCTCCATCGATAAAATAAGTTGAATATGTGTTCGTCCAAGTACCAGAGACATTTCCGCTTATATGCATTTCATCATCGGAGAGAGTTACTTCATAATCATTTTCACTGGTTTCATCACTATCTAACCTGGCAATGATTAATACGACCTTGTTTACAGGATCATTTGTCTCAAAGCTGATAACTCCTTCGCCATTTGTTAATGATATTTCTTGCTCTGAAATAATATCATTTCCTTCCATCAGAAGAGTATTTACATAAAAATCTGCCATATTACCATTATCATCAGGATCAC
This sequence comes from Candidatus Cloacimonadota bacterium, assembly GCA_030628755.1. Lineage (GTDB taxonomy): Bacteria > Cloacimonadota > Cloacimonadia > Cloacimonadales > TCS61 > JACNIV01. The sequence continues at coordinate 8,629 of DAOVQH010000057.1, forward strand.
CATCGAAAATTAAACAAACATTGGTAACACCTGCCCCAATATTAAAGATCATATAATCTATGCCAAAAGGTTCCGCTATATTATCGGATTCGGTGATATTTCTTTCTCCTGTAAAAGTGTTTGTAATTCCATTTCTGTGACTGGCTGTTATAAATGGAGTTACATAAAATGAGTCGCTTGGACAGGGATTCCAGAGATTGTAGGAAGGATCGTTAAGGTAGCAATTTTTTGCAAAATCTTTTATTACATCATCCATTGTTTCATAAGTTCCGGTAAGTTCGGAATCCATAAATGCTTCAATATCAGGGAGGTTATGATTTGTATTTCCTCTACAGGTTTCCCTGATAATTGCTAAAGAATCAGCAATTGAACCGGTTGTATAATTCTCAAATAATAGACGCCAGAAGAGACAATAGCGATAACTTAAATCATGAAGACTTGAATTTAAATAAAGAGGTGATGTACTGCTTAAATATAAATTTGCATCTTTGGGAAAAAAATGTTGTACAGTTTCCACATAAAATTCTTCACTCTTATATTGTACAGATGGCAGAAATCTTGCTTGTCCTTCTATCATCCAGAACATTTCTGTAAAATGACTCCCATATGAACTAATTGGATTATGGCTCATCTGAATACCGTGATAGAACTCGTGAGCCATAGCAACTTTTATCCTTATTTCTTCATTTGTATAAAGTGAATCAGTAAGATGGCTGTCATATCTAATCCCTATTTTTCTATAATCATTAATTGATGCTTGATTTGTTTCAGTTCCATGATAAAGATGAGTAGGATCATGGTCATTTATACATATTTGATAATTACCATCGTCATCGATTGGAACATCATTAAAACCTTGCGAAGAACATCCTTGAGCTAATATCCAATCACGAACCTGCTTATCCCAGGATTCGGTTAATGCGGTCTCAACATAACCAACAAAGGTGGAAGCATGAGCAATTCCTAAAGGATGAGGAGGAAAGTCTGGGTTTGGAGGTTGACCAGCAAAAAACTGGTTACAATAATGAATTGTGTAATCATATCCTGATGTAAATGTTCCTGTTTTTGTATGTTCCGGAATAATCCAGGTATCCTCAAGTTTAATTTTCGTTCCGCTTGTATCAACCTGTACTAAACAGAAACCTGTATTATTATTGTTAGGAGGTGTCCAGCTATAATTAGCTGAACCGGTGTTATCAACCGTTAAAAGCTGATCAAGAAATAAGGAATCACCATAAACATCAATAGATTTTACTTGAAGATAAGCATTTTCCTGATTTGGTTGTAATCCTGTAACTTCAAAAACAATATAATCATTAGTTGCAGAACCATCTTCACTAACAATTACATAATAATGTTGCATCGGATATGGTGGAGGACCGGGATGTATATGTGTTTCATGATTGAAATTTCCCCCTGTAATTTGAATATCCACTTCTCGGGATTTCAAAAAGGATGAGAATGGAGAAATCATATTAGATCTTTTGCCTTTATAATACATTTCTATATGTTTTATTTGATTATCTTTCATCCAAATTATCCATAAAGATTCATTGTCGTTATATTTTACTTTCATTTCATAACATTCATTGCTATATTTTTGGTATTTTTTTTTGTCTTCTTCTGAAACCGGTTTTAGATCGTAAACCTCAACTTTGTAACTCTCTATTTTATGACCCTCATCCTCCCTTAAATCAAATGTATTTTCCCAACCAGTTAAAAGTACAAATGCTTTCATTCTTTCAAAAAAAGTAGCTCTTGACTTTTTTTCAACTTTTTTGAATAGTATATTGAATAGCATTGGCATATCATATCTATTGCCGTTCACATAACCTAAAAGTCTTCTAACAGGCGGTAATGAAATACAACTAGTCACAACAAAAAATTCTACTCCCGGGAAAACCTTTTCTAATAATGGATGTTCGACTTTTAATGAATCTACAATATGATCCTCAAACTGCATTTGTTTCGATCCATCACCATTTGCATAAATCACATTAACCATTACTACGAAAAATAGTACCCCTATTAAAATAAATCGTTTAATCATATCCTCCTAA
>DAOVQH010000280.1 GCA_030628755.1 Candidatus Cloacimonadota bacterium
CAATAGAATTATAAATAATAACAGCAATTAAACCTGGGAATAGAAAAATTAAAACATTTAGAAACTCAAAATTAATTTGCATAGATACCTCATTCTATAAATTTATTTCCGCTAATGTTTGTATCCCCGAACAATCATCCAAAGGCTGATAAAGTCGGCGGATACTCCCCAATCGGGAGTGTATAAGAACTTTTTCTTTTTTAAGATAATATTATTCATCTGCTATTTCCAATTTCGTATGAGTTCAAATGTTTTCGTTCAATATAAATACAAATTTAACCTTAAAATTAACAAGGCTGAAATTGGCAAAACTAAATCTAAGTGTCAAATAGAAAATAATTTAACATTATTAAAAAGTTATCTTTTTCGTATAAGAAATTTTTTCCTGTAACCAAAGATTTAAAAGAGTATCTGCTGAAATACCTCTTTTATGAGCAATCTCCTGTAATTTTTCGGATATACTTTTTTCTACAGCATACAAAAAAATCTCGGATTCAATATCTATATCCATTTCAACCTCTTTTCCTTTATCCCAATAATCTGACAGATCATGTGAATCCCAAAAATCACCGATTTCTTTATAAGATTTTGCTTTCGATATCGAGCTTTTATCTTTTTTCATACCTTTTCCTCTCATTTTTTGTCATATCCCTTGCTGATAAAATCAGGGCTTTTTTGTTTTTCTTATGGATAAAGAATACAATTAAATACCGTCCATTATCTGTTTTTGACAAAGCAGAATATACATTTTCACCAGAATAATGACCCTTCTCAACAAATCGTAAATAAGGCTTATTCAAAAATACTTCTAATACTTCATTTTGATTTATTTTGTGTTTAGTAATTAATTTTTCTACAATTTCATCTAACCAAATGATTTCTCTGATTTTCATCTCTTATTCCTACATCATATTCCACATTCGCAGGAAAAACTTATCACAATTATCAGTCAAGTTTTTCGATTAACAGTAACTAACATTTCCTATTTCAAAATTCCTGACTCCAAACTGTTTAACATTCCGAATCCTCGTACATCAGATAATCCGAAAGAAGGCTTCGGAATCTTCTGGTTTCCAAGCCCCAGCTTGGAAGCCATTAACATCATTGCATTTCCAAGCTGGGGCTTGGAAACGAGGATAAAATAAGAAAAATCCGAAATCAAAAAACGAAATCAAAAATCTATTAGGGAACTCTCTCAGCTAACCTGTCCGGGCGTATCCGGCAATTGCCGGAGAAGACTGAGATTCGGAAAGTTATCTTTTTCGTGTCATATCGCAAACAGGTTTATCCGCCAATTTCTTTCTGACGGAATGTTTGCGTTACTTCACATAATGACATCCTATTGACTGTTTATTACGAGATGCTGCCCTTACGATAATTGAAGCATTTACCACAGCGTTTCTCAGCTCAATGATCTCCTTATTTAACCGTGCCTGCTTGTAGAATTTAAAAATGCGGTAGGAATAATAATTCAAGTCAGCCATTGCTCTATCCAACCCTTTACTGGTGCGGATGATACCTGCATAATTCCACATAGTCAGTTGAATTGCCTTCCAGTCCTGCTGTAATAAAAGCGAATCAAATTCCTCGCTAAACTCAGGTTCTTCCCAATCCGGTATGGAGTCCAGTCGTTTGCGGTCTATCTTCTCGAAATTACGTGAAATATCTTCAGATGCAAGTTTTGCCCACAGCAATCCTTCCAGCAGAGATGAAGATGCCAACCTATTTGCTCCATGAAGACCTGTACAGCTTACTTCCCCAACAGCATAAAGATTTTTAATAGAACTACGCCCTTTAAGATCAACCTTGATACCACCGCAGAAATAGTGGGCAGCAGGTACAATCGGGATCGGCTCTTTGGTAATATCAATACCACCTTGCAAGCAGGTTTTGTATATCATGGAAAAACGCTCTTTAAGCGGGATATCTCCCTGATAATAGGAAGCAATGTCCAAGAGCATATATCCTGACCCTGTTTTCCCCATCTCTTTATAAATGGCACGAGCAACAATATCACGTGGTGCCAGATCTTTCTGTGGAGAATAATCTTCCATAAATTTTCTGCCTTGAGTATCGATAAGCTTTGCTCCTTCACCTCGCAAAGATTCAGAGATCAGGAAACGTTTTATATCCCGATGAAAGAGTGAGGTGGGATGAAACTGGATAAATTCAGCATTGATGATATCTGCTCCTGCCCGGTAAGCCACACTCATTCCATCTCCTGTAGCAGAAGGTGGGTTGGTGGTATACTGATAAAGATTTCCAATACCACCGGTTGCCAGAATTACCCTATGAGCGAAATAGGTTTTTATTATTCCTGTATTGTTTTCAAGTATATAAACACCCATAACTTCGCGGGGTTTGTAAAACTCCTGGTAATCTGTTGAATGATGATTATTAGTGATCAGGTCTATAGCTGTATGTCCTTTCTGGATTGGAATTCCCAGTTTTTTCGTATACTCTATTAAATTACTCTGGATAACATCCCCTGTATGATCTTCGAAGTGAAGCACACGCCTGTCTGAATGCGCGGCTTCTTCTGTGTAGTCCAGTTTACCTTCCGAGGTCTGAGTGAATTTAATACCCAGCTTCTTGATGAAAAAATCAAATACCAGTTGAGGACCCTTTTCTGCAAAAAGTTCCACAGCTTTTGTATTATTATAATTACACCCGGCTGACAAAATATCCTGAATAAGTTTATTGCGGTTGTCTCCTTCTTTCCAGGCAATTATTCCACCCTGGGCATAGTTGGTATTGGTCTCTTCAATATTATCTTCTTTTGTCAGAACCACTACATCCAGTCCGGCTTCTTTCAGATAGATAGCAGCTGAAAGACCAGCTACTCCGGAGCCAATTACGATCACATCAAAATATTCTCTCATCTATCAACTCTCTACAATCTTTATCATTTTCTTTAAAGCCAGGGCAGCATTTTCTTTGAAACTTTCCTTAACTTTGATCTCATATTTCAGACTACTCTTTACTTCCAGGTAATTGGAAACAGATACCAGTGAATCAAGTAATTTCTCAGGGGTTATTTTGGCCATGTCTATGCAGATCGATTTTCTCAAGGGCATTATCTGTTTATCAGAAAATTCCCTGGTTATTCTCTCCACAAAATGAAACTCTGTTCCCACACCCCAAATGGAATCTGAAGGTGCTTTCTTAATCTCATCATATATCTTCTGTGTTGAACCGATAATATCAGATAGCTTTACCACATCTTCATCACATTCGGGGTGCACAATAATATTGATATCTGGATATTTCCCCCGAATAGTTGTAACATCTGCAAGTGTGAATTCTTTATGTACATAGCAGTTACCATCCCAGATGAACAAAGTCCCAGATTTTATATTCCCTGTAGTTTCCAGTTCTAAGTCTCTTTTTACTTTTACTACTTTATCATCGCTTATTTCCAGTTTGCTAGCTGTATTTATTCCCAGGTTAAAATCAGGAGAGAAAAAAACTGCTTTGCCCTTATCTAAGAAATGTTCTGTAATTTTTGCTGCATTGGAACTGGTACAGACGGATCCTCCTTTTTCCCCAC
>DAOVQH010000073.1 GCA_030628755.1 Candidatus Cloacimonadota bacterium
GTCTTCTTCTTTTCGTTCAATAATATATCCAGTGAGCACATCCTTGCTTCTCCGCCAGGTGAGTTTTATCTGGCTGTCTGAGATAGGTTCTGCAGTAAATTCTATCGGGGATTGGATTTCAACTCCCGGATCAAATGGATTCTTAGGATTTGGTTGAGTGCAAGATAGTAACAAGATTAAAGTAAAAAGGATAAAGGATAAAGGTAAAAGGGTTTTATGTTTTTTCATATTTCCTCCATTTTGGTTTAAACCCCTCTGTCCAGCACCTATATGTACGGAAACGTAAGAAGAATCCAAATAGGTGCTGGACATCTCCCCTTTCCGTCTTCACTTCGTTTCGCCGCGACAAGCCAAAGGGGAATATTAATACATTTGAAAATCTTTTAAACCTATGATCGAGCCATCAGGATTTTTCTTAGGTTGCCAACTGCGGACATAGATCTTAGGTTCTTTTTCATTTGTCAGGTCAATCATCAGGAACAGATAACCTTTATCTGCATAATTAGTGGAATAATAATCCTGTGCAATCTGAATTCCATAAATCTTTTCATCACCATGAACTTTTTTTACAACATTATCTTCAAAATGGATATTCACAAATTCATTTGATCTGAATACATTTTTTAATCTTTCAATATATTCTTGTTTATTTAAACGAATGTATTTTATTCGGTCTCCTAATTGTTTATACATATTTTCAATAGGTTTATCTTCTTTTAAAACATATCCAATAATTATCATAGCATTTTCTGCAAAAACATTTTGTACAAAATCTATGTTTTTTAAACAATACGCTGTTTTATAGAATTCCATAAACTGAATTAGTTGATACTTATTCTCAAGAGTTCCCCACTGTTCACTATGAATAAGAATATCCTCAATTGCTTTTTCGCTTAATGTAAAATTAATAGCATCAATTTTATTTTCTTCATTAAATATGAAAGATAGTTTATCAACAAATTGACGATCATTCTCTGGAAATGTAAATAGCATTGGAAGAGATCTTACAAAAGTAGATTTATTGACTTTAGCAGTATATAGAGAAAACTCTTCGTCAATTAATTGAGCGTTTCCATAGGAAATAATTTTTTGAAAATTATCAAATCCATTATCTGTAAAATAGTCTTTTATTTTCTCATAATCTTTCGACTTTATACCTTCAATAATATTATTCATGATATTTAAATATTTGATTTCATCAATTGATGTATTAACTGATTCAATTTCCACGTGAATTTCATGAGATGTTACTTCTTTCTCAATTTGATCATCAATGAATATTTTATCCCGCGAATTGAATGAAAGATTGTTAGTATCTTCCATAACATCTCTGATCTCTCCATCAACTGAACGCTTATTATAATAACGATATTCGGTTTTTAGGTCTATTTCAGAAATATTTTTTGCATATTCATCATAAAATTCTGTAACCCCTATTCCGTCTTTTACAGTAACATTTTTTGCCCAGTTATCACCAGTATAATATGAGAAATCGAGATTCTGAACAGCTTTGTTATGATAATATACACCAAGTTTAATTAGTCTTTTATTAATTATAGAATCGTATTTATTCAATGTAATTTCAAAATTCAGGAATGAGAAAATTCTATTAATGCAATCTGGTAGAGCAGTAATTAACGTGCGGATGTCTTCTTCTTCAAAACAGAATTGAATTTCATTATTTTCCGGATGGCTTCTTAAAAGCAATAATGCCCAATAATAATACCTTAATGCATCACCTATGCGAAGCTCTTTTTCAGCCTTGATAGCTGTTTTTGTATAATCTATGATTTTGTTTCTACGTGCATCGAATAATTTCTCAAGGTTTTCTTTTTCAATGTAGCGAAGTACAATGACTTTCCCTAGTTCTGATTCTTCATCGACTTTACTTAATGCATTCATTAGAGTAGTATTAGAATAGGTTTTTACTATCGACTGAGTAAATTCTCTTAAAGTTTCGTCCTCTTCCTCGTATAGATTGGTGAATTTTACCTCAACTTGTACCGAAATTTTACTTACTAAATCTTTCAACGCTTTTTGGTCTGCTTTCTCATAAGTAGTATCTTCTCCATATCCATAAAGATATTCATCAGAATTTCGTATTTCATTGATAGTTAAAGAAAATAGATTTGAAATGAGCAACATACTAATAATAATTAACAATATTTTCAAAATTCCTCCTCAAATAATTATTAATGGTAATAATTTCATATTTAATTTTGCTCGTTACGAAAGTCCCCTTTCGTAACGCATTGTATTTCCAAACAGAGTTTAGGAACAAGCTAAAAAAAATTCATTTGCTTTCCCTCAACAAAACCTGACAGGTTTCCACTTCAAACCTGACAGGTTTAAAAAGCCTCAAACCTGTCAGGTTTCAAAAAATAATTGTCAATTGTTACTTGCCTTAATGCCTCATACAGAACAATTGCCACGCTATTTGATAGATTGATGGAACGAATATTTTCTGACATTGGAATCTTGATGGTTTGTTCCCAGTATTTTTCCAAAATCGATTCGGGAATTCCGCGCGTTTCAGGACCAAACACAAAGATATCCCCTTGTTTGTAATCCCGGTTTGTATAAATATTATTGCTTTTGGTTGTGCAAAAATAAATATTATTTTTGGAATAGGTATTAATTAAATCTTCCAGGTTTTCATAAAAATGTAGGGAAAGCTTATCCCAATAATCAAGACCAGCTCTCTTCAAATATTTATCTGTAAGTAAGAATCGCATAGGTTTGATAATGTGAAGCTGGGCATTTATTCCCACACAGAGTCTGCCGATATTTCCAGTGTTTGCAGGTATTTCCGGTTGAAAAAGAGCAACGCGAAAAGAACAACTTTCCTTCATTTCAGCATTATCATTTCCCATTTCTTTATCCAGCTCTTATATCGCCATTGTATAGTTCTTAAACTTAATTCTTTTGTGAAATCTCTCTTAGGCTCTGGAAGTAATTTATATTCTGTTGATAGTTTAATATTTTTATTTACAGGAAACATCCACATCTCCAGAGGAATCAGCTCCTGAAATTCTTCTGAAAGTAAAAATTCAACGAACTGTTCTGCCAGCTTCTGATTTTTAGTGGAACGCAGGATACCCACACCTTTTATCAATTTAAATCCTCCCTCCTGAGGAATAGTTGATTTATATTTGTCCGTGTTATCCTTCTTAATATGGAAAATCGGAGTTGTTACATAACCCAACATAAGCGGTGCTTCAGCTGCCAGAAACATATTATAAGCTTCATCAAAACTTTCTGTAATTGCAAAAATATTTTCTTTTATGCTTCTCCAAAAATGACCATATCCATGTTCCCCAAAAGCTGCAATCGACCAAAATAACATTGCTCTTCCAAGACTTGATTTTCTTGGGTCCATTATTATTATCTGGTTTTTAAATTTACCATCCTGCATTTCACCGAAAGTTACAGGTGCATTAGAGATATTTCTACTATTATAAATTATACCCAAATCGCTATAACTTACAGGGATGATATGATTAGTTTTGTCGAAGATAACTTCTTTATTCACATATTTCAGGTTTTTAGGTTCATATTCCACAAATAGACTTTCTTTCAATGCCAAATATAATAAAGTGTTATCAATACCGAATAGTACATCAGCTTTTGTGCTGTCTTTTTCAGCAATGGTTTGCTCAACCATTGCCTGAGCAGTTACAAATATTTGTAAATTAACTTTGCAGTTGAAAATTCCCTCGAAGAGTGACATTGATTCTTCCAGGAAATCTTCATTCAATAAAACTTCCGAAGCATAAACGTTCAGTTCCTCTGATTCAAAAGTTGGAGTAGCTTCTTTTTTCAGAGAACAACTAAATATAAAAATCATTAAAATAAAACAAATTAGTATCCAATTTTTCATTATCAATCACCAAACAAAAGTGCTGCTACAATGAAATCCATAACCAGAATTAATATTGAAGAATAAACAACTGTCAGGGTTGTAACCTTACCCACACCCTCAGCTCCTCCTTTGGCTTTACTTCCCATAAAGCAACCAACAGAGGTTACAATAAGACCAAAGAATAATGCTTTAACCAGACCTCCCCATAAATCTGAAGGAAGGAAAAAATCCCGCATATTACTGAAGAAACTATAGGCGTTGACATTGTATTTGAATACGGATAGATAAAAAGCTGAAAGGATTCCTATAAAATTGGAAAAAATCGTTAAAAGCGGAAACATCAGAATTCCAGAGATGATCCTCGGCATATAAATATAATCAACCGGATCGATAGCCATAGTTTCCAAGGCATCCAATTGCTCACTTACTTTCATTGTACCAATTTCTGCAGCAATAGAAGCACCAACCTTTCCTGCAAGAACCAAACCGGTCAGCACAGGAGCCAATTCTATCATTGTTGATTTCCCAATTAAAACCCCTATAAAACTCATTGGAATATAACCACTGGTCTGGTAGGAAGCTTGTACTGAAGTAACCAAACCTGTAAATGCGGAAGTTATAGCAATCAAAGGTAAAGAATCGTAACCGATCCTCTTCATCTGTTTTACAATCTCTGCAAATCGTTTTTTTATTCTTGGTAAATGACTGAAAATAGAAATATTAAAAAGAACAAACTCGCCCAGTATATTTATGAAAAAGCTTTTATTATTCATATTCTGTCATATCACGAAAGGAAGTAAATTCAGTATAGAATTTCAATTCGAGTTTACCAATAGCTCCATGCCTGTTTTTCCCAATAATGATCTCTGCTATACCTTCTTTTTCTGTATCTTCGTAATAAACTTCATCACGGTAGATAAACAAAACCACATCAGCATCCTGTTCAATTGCACCGGATTCTCGCAGGTCAGCAAGCTTGGGTCTTTTATCATCCCTGCTTTCCAAGGCACGGTTCAACTGTGATAAAACAACTATAGGAACACTGAGTTCCTTGGCAAGAACCTTCAAGTTTCTGGAAATCTCTGAAATTTCCTGCTGCCTGTTTTCCCGACTTCTTCTCACCGACATTAACTGCATATAATCGATAATAATAAGGTCCAGACCTTTCAGCTCAGCTTTTAATCTCCGGGTTTTAGCTCTGATATCAAGAATAGTATTTACCCCACTGTCATCGATGTAGATATCTTTTTCTGAAAGGACTTCAGCAGCACCTGCAATACGAAGGATCTTTTTTTCATTCATGCCATAGCCTTTAAGCATATTTTCCATACTAACTTCAGAAGCAGAGCTCAGCATTCTCATTAATAATTCATTACTTTCCATCTCCATAGTAAAGATACCAACTTTCTTATCATAACGAACAGCAGCATTAGAAGCAATATTCAAAGCTAAAGAAGTCTTCCCCATTGCAGGTCTGCCAGCTATAACGATCAACTGTCCTGGACGAAAGCCACCCAATTTCCGATCGAGATCTATAAATCCAGTTGCCACACCCAAAATACTTTTCTTAGTTGCAGCTGTTTCTTCTATATTCTTTATTGTTGTTGGAATAACATCACTAATACTTTGAAAAGTCTTTCTACCCGGTCTTTCAGCAATTTGGAATATTGACTGTTCAGCTTCATCAACAATATCCTCAACGGACTGGTCGGATGTATAACAATTCTCAATAATTTTATTCGATGCTAATATAAGCTGTCTGAGTAATGCTTTTCCCAACACGATGTTCGTGTGATATTCTATATTTGCGCTACTCAGAACTACATCCGATAACTCATTAATGAAAAATTCACCGCCCACATTTTCCAGTTGCTGGTTGGTCTTGAGTCTATCAATAAGTGTGATAATATCGATTTCAATATTATCCTCAAAGATTTCTATTATATTCTGGAATATAATCTGGTGAACAGTGCGATAAAAGTGGTCTTTATCGAGCATTTCAATAGCTTTGGCAACAGCAAAATTATCGATCATCATTGCAGAAAGCACAGCAGCTTCAGCATTGATATCGTAGGGTAATTGTCTCTCGATTTTCTTAGCCATAATAATACCTCTGGTTTAACAGTTTAAGCATTGATGTGCATATCTTAAAAACATAAAAGAAACCAATTTTCCACATCAATCAAGCTTTATTTCAATCCCATTTACATTAGTGCCAAATGTCCCCGACTTTTAAACCATTCGGAAGGTCAAGAAAAGCAAGAAGTTCTAAAACCATTCCGAAGGTCACTATTTAATAGAATCATTTTTTATATAAGTGTTTTTTTTGCAACATTAATTTATAAAAATTTTCAGAAAAAACCAGAATTCAATTATAATATAGAATTATATCAATAATTCGAATAATTTAAGTGGATTTAGAACCTTATTTTTTAAAGTGACTGATAATCCTTTTGCACTTTCTGCAGGTCAATCCAGGCAAATTTTTTCCAGCCAATATTTCTTAAAAGTGCAGCAGGATGGTAGGAAACATAGGTTTTTATCCCTTTATATGAATAGATCTGTTCGCGAAATGCTTTCAAAGGCATATCAATTTCCAAAAGAGATATTGCTGCTACTCTTCCCAGCAAAAGTAGAATCTGAGGTTTTATTATTGATATTTGTTCTTCAAGATATGGAAGGCACATTCTTTTTTCTTCAGGAAGCGGATTTCTATTTTCAGGAGGTCTACATTTGACTATATTTGCGATATAAACTTCATCCCGAGTTAATTTTATAGCATGGAGCATTTTGGTGAGAAGTTGTCCTGCCTTACCAACAAAAACTTTCCCAGCTCTATCTTCATCAACACCCGGACCTTCTCCTATCAGCATTAGTTTAGCTTGTGGATTTCCATTACCATAGCAGAATTTGTTTCTCCCTTCCCAGAGTGGACATTTTTTACAGTTGCGGTATTTTTCTTCAAGTTCCTTTAATTTTTGAGCAGGATCAAAGATTTGTGGTGGAGGTTTCTTCGTAATTTTTTTTACTTTTGGAGGTTTAAAAAAAATATCTTGAATCCCCGATAATTTCAGGTATTCAAGATATTGCTTAATGGATTTTTGGAGCAATTTAATTATCTCCGGAAAAAATTATTCTGATCCTTCAACAGGTTCTTCTTCCTCTTCTTGAACTACATAATCAGGAATTTCATTTGCAGCAATATGTTCCAGAGCTTTAATTGTTAGTTTTCCTTTTAAAGCTTTCTTAATGGTATAAGGCAGATTACTTAATCTTGCCACTTCCAGATTTGCCAAAAGCAAAAACAAATATGTCATATTGTTATTTTCTAAAAATTTATCGATGATAGAATCATCTATTTTATCGGCCACTTAACCTCCATAAAAATTGCCTTTTATATTCACAAATCTATGAATCTTCTTTTCCTCTGTATTAATAATTTCATTAACTTCCTGAATAGCTTTATGCAAATCGTCATTAATAACCAGATACTGGAAATTATGTATATCTTCCATCTCTTTTTTTGCACTGTTTAAACGGGTGTTTATTTCCTCTTCAGTATCTGTTCTCCTTTTTCTAAGTCGTTCTATTAAAATCTCAAGGGAAGGTGGGATAATAAATATCGTTACTACATCGATTTTTTTTTCAATGACCTGTTTTGCACCCTGTACATCGATATCCATTATTATATGTTTGCCTTTTTCGAGTTCACTTTCTATAAAGGTCTTTGAAGTTCCATACCAGTAATCATGTACAACAGCAGATTCAAGGAGATTCCCAGACTCCTTCAGCTTTTTAAATTCCTCGTTTGAGATAAAGTTATAATCAATTCCATTTATTTCACCTTCTCTAGGTTCACGGGTTGTATATGAAATTGAATATCCTATATCATCTCGGATATTTAATATTTGTCTGAGAATTGCGGACTTTCCTCCACCGGATGGTGAAATAAGAATAATTAAAAAATTTCTTTTTTTATATTTGTTCACTCTTGTTTACTTAATCTTCAATGAGTTCCTTGTATGCGTTAGCATCTAATAGTCCATCCAGTTCATCTTTATTTGACATTTTAATTTTTACTATCCAACCTTCTTCAAATGCGGATTTATTAATAGTTTCAGGCGCATCTTCAAGAATTTCATTCACTTCAATAATCTCACCACTTAAAGGAGAAATTATATCTTCAACAGCTTTTACTGCTTCGATAGAGCCAAGTGGTTCACCCTTAGTTACTTCATCTCCAACTGCAGGTAATTCTATATAAACAATATCACCAAGTTCATGTTGAGCATAGTCTGTAATTCCCATTAATGCTTCATCGCCGTCAATTTTCAACCATTCGTGAGTATCAGTATAAAGTAGATTTTCCAGAACCATTTTCCCTCCGAAAAATATTTGTGCGATAAGCACTAAATATAGTGTTTAAATGTCAAGCTTTTCTATTTGATAAGAAACCACAATTATTTATAATTAATTAAGGACCTTTTTCAGATTAATGTTACTCAATTTTATTTATCAAATTTAAATTTATTTTCTTTGAAAAGTCTTAAGCAAATATCAACAGCTTTTTTATCATAAAGAATTCCCTTATTTGTAAAAATCTCGTTCAAAGCATAGTCAATTCCCAAAGCAGGGCGATAGGGTCTATGAGAAGAAATTGCTTCCACAACATCAGCTACACTCAGAATGCGAGCTTCAAAGATAATATCTTTTCCAGAAATTCTATTAGGATAACCTTTCCCATCCATTCGTTCATGATGTTGAAGAACTATATCTGCAACAGGCCAGGGAAAATCAATTGTGCAAAGAATGTCATAACCTGCTTTAGGGTGGGTTTTAATCAAATCGAATTCAACATCAGTGAGTCGACCTGGTTTACTCAGAATTTCAGAAGGCACATAGATTTTTCCAATATCATGAACATTTGAGGCAATGCGGATTCCATCAATTTGATCTTTTTTTAAACCCATTTCCTTGGCAATTCCACAAGCCAATAATGCAACTCTCCTCTGGTGACCAGCAGTATAAGGGTCTCTCATTTCAACAGCTGAAACCAATCCATTAACTGTTTCTTCAAGCAATCTCTGCAACTTTTCATAGCTTTGCTTAAGTTCAGTAATATCGACAGCAACTCCTAATAAAACATCTGGTTTGGTGGGAGAATCTAAAGGTACTTTTGTGGTTTGAAACCATCTAATCGAGCCATCATTCATAGTAAAGGGTTCTTCAGGAATGAACTCAGGCTTTTTTGTTTTAATCACTTTTATATCATCCGTAAAGAATTTTTCAGCTTTTTTTAATCCCTTTTTTAATCTATGCACAAAATCGCTATTGGTTTTCCCGATCATTTCCTTTGGAGTTGTATTATACAAATCTGCTAAAGCCTTATTAACCATGACGTACTTGCTTTCTTTATCTTTGATAAATATATAACTTGGAACTGTATCAATAACTCGCCATAAGAAATTTTTTCTTGCTTTAAGAGCATTCTCCATTTTAGATTTATATAATGCCATCTCAATAGATGCCCGGAGTTCTCTATCCTCAAAAGGTTTAATTAAATAACCGAATGGCGTTGATTGAGCAGCTTTCTTCAGAATTTTTTCATTTGCATATGCTGTTAGAAAAATAACTGGA
>DAOVQH010000259.1 GCA_030628755.1 Candidatus Cloacimonadota bacterium
ATTGTGAATATCCCTTTAAAGATTTAGCTGGAGTAGGGATTGCCTATAAACTTCTAATGGCAACTTATCGTCAATTAGGAGTTGATTCCAAGGAATTCGTTGATAAATATATTGATCTGGTCGCTCTTGGTACAATAGCGGATATCGTGTCTTTAACAGGAGAAAACAGAATCTTTGCAAGCATTGGTCTGGAAAGATTAATAAAAAAGCAAAATATAGGACTAACAGCTCTTATAAATCTGGCTGGTCTTTCACAAAAGGAATTAAATTCAAGTGATATTGTCTTTGGTATTGCTCCTCGAATAAATGCAGCAGGAAGGATGGGAAGTGCTTTGAGGGCGGTTGAACTTATGGTTTCCACTGATGAAGAAAAAAGTCTTGAACTGGCTCAGATTATTGAGAGAGAAAATTCTATCCGGCAACAAATCGACCAGGAAACCTTCCAGGAAGCATGCGATATAATAGAAAAGAAATACAAAAATATGGAAGAAACTCCTTTGATTGTAGTTTCCTCTGATGACTGGCATCCTGGAGTAATTGGAATTGTGGCTTCCAAATTAGTAGAAAAATATTACAGACCAACTATTATGATTTCCTTCAAAGATGGAATTGGCAGCGGTTCCGGAAGAAGTATTGCTGGATTTAACCTTTTTGAAGCATTAACTTCAGTGGAAAATTATCTGGAAACTTTTGGAGGGCACAAGTATGCTGCCGGTCTTTCCATTTTAGTTGAATATGTTGATGTTCTTGAGAATCGGTTGAGTAAATATATAAAAGAACATATTACGTCCGAACAGCTTATTCCATCCCTAAAGATAGAAACCAAACTGGAACTTTATGAGATAAATGACAATCTTCTTGAGTGGATGAACAAGTTTGCTCCTTTTGGACCTGGGAATATGAGAACGACTTTTTATACTGAGAAGGTGATGATCGTTGGATTTCCATATAACGTGGGGAAAAATCATTTGAAAATGAAAGTTGTAAAGGATGGTTGTACTCTGGATCTCATTGGCTTCAATCTGGGAGATTATCTGCCTTTCCTGAAGAAAGGATCTTTTATAGATATTGCTTATTCTCTGGAATTCAACACTTGGCAGGGGAGAACCTCAATCCAGGGTAAACTGAGGGATCTTCGATTCATAGATTAGAAATAAAGGAGTGCTGAAAATGGCTGAAATAAAAAGACTCTTCTTTGTTTTGATTTCTTTGACACTTCTTGTTTTTTTCGGGTGTTCTTCTATTGAGCAACAAAGAAATTATATACCTGAGAAATTAAATATTATCCAAAAAATAAGCCTTGATTTCATACCTGGAAAATGTGTTTATTCTTCCGTGGAAAGAACTGCTTTTATTTCTGAAAAGAACTTAAATAATATTCATATTTTTAAATATGGAAAAAGAATAAATACTATCGGTGGGCTGGGGTTCGAAAATACTAACTTCCATAAACTTTCTGATATTACATTAGCTCCTGATGGCAAATTACTTGCTCTGGATAGCTTTCAGAAGAAAATCAAAAAATTCGATATAGACGGGCAATGGGTCACAGACTTGAATTTAGACCTTTTCAGTAAACCAACATTATTCGATATTTCAACTGAAGAGACTTTCTATATTTATGATGATAATAGAAAAGAAATAGTTATTACAAAAACGTTTCATGAAGATGATTTTTACTCATTTGGTAAATTTCAACTCATCCAACCTGAAAAACTTATTTTAACAAAAAACTCTCTCGTTATCTATGATACAGCATGTGATAAAACTTTTGTTTATGATAAATTGGGACAGTTCAGGAAAGAGCTTAACGGTTATATTCAATTTGATAAGAATCAGGAATATAAATTAGAAACTCACTATTTATTACATTATTCTTCAGGTCAGAAATTTGCAATTTCCACCAATACCTGGAATGATTTTTTCATCGAAAAAAATTACGTGATACTTCTTTCAGATAACGAAGTCTGGATAGCTGAATTTACTTATGAAATCAGGTAAGTTTTTAAAAAGTTCAGTTTTTTACAAACCTGCTCTGGCTGCTGTTTTACTGGGTCTAAGCCGATTACCTCTGCATCTTGGCTTCCTGGTATTTTTTGGATTAATTCCATTATTTTCTTTTTTTGAAGAAAACAGGAAAAACAAAGACCTTGTTAAGGCAGCAATAATTTTCAGTTCACTTTATACTGTAATCTGTATGCACTGGATCTCACTCGCTACTACTCCAGGGTTTTTGGGAATGTTCATTGTTATTGGATTGTACTTTTCCATTCTTTTTTACCTGATTGGAAATATCTGGAAGGCTCTTCCAAAGGTCAAATATATTGCATTTCTCTGTTTCTGGCTTTCCTTTGAATTCCTGCAAAATTTCGGTGAATTCAGATTTCCCTGGTTTAACATTGGTTACTCTCTATCTGATTATCTTCCCTTTATTCAAATAGCTGAGATCGGGGGAATATATCTGCTGTCTGCTTTAATAATTTTGGTTAATATTCTCATTTCTGAATTAAAAAACAAGTTCAAAATAAATTTTATCTTTTTAGTAGTAATCGTACTTTTATGGGCAGGATTTGGATTTGTGCGTTTAAGGACAATCAAACTTGAAAAAACAAGCACAAACATTTCTATTGTCCAGGTTAGCATTCCGCAGGATCTGAAGTGGGAAAAAGCATATCTTGATACAACACTTCAACTATATCAAAAATATACTGAATTAGCTTCCGAAAATAATTCCTCTTTAGTTATCTGGCCGGAATCAGCAACTCCTTTTTACCTTCTCAGGCAACCAAAGTACAAAGATTTTGTTCTAAACCTGGCAAGAGAAAATAACACTGATATTTTCACCGGTTTTCCCCACTATAAATTTGCAGGTAGTAATCACCCGCAGAGATATAAATTTTATAATGCCGCTTCTCTTTTTGATAAAAATGGAAAAATCCATCCTCCCTATTATAAAAATGTACTTGTTCCTTTTGGTGAAAGAATACCTCTTTTATACTTATTTCCTTTCCTCTGGGATATTCACCTGGGACAGGCAAACTGGGAATATGGTGAAAAACTGGAATATTATGATGTCGACGGATACAAATATTCTCCGATGATATGTTTTGAAATTGCCTTTGAAGTTCTTACTACAAAAATGGCAAAACATAATGCTGATTTTATAGTGAATATTACCAACGATGCCTGGTTCAAAAGATCTGCAGGAACTTATCAACATGCTGTGATGTTAAAGTTCAGGGCTGTGGAAACACGAAAGCAAATTTACCGTGCTGCTAATACAGGATATTCTCTGGTAGTTTCACCAACAGGTGAATTTCTGAAAAAAACAAGATTATTTGAAAGAGCGGTTATCAATGAAGACCTTTTAATCTATAAAAATAATTCTTTCTTTACAAAATATTTCTCCTGGTTCCCGATTGTTTTTGTTGTGGGAGCAGGATTAATTTTATTCGTAAATTTAATATTTAGACGCAGATTAACGCAGAAAAGGTATGAATTTAATGAAAAATAAAAATAATTATAAGTATTCAGATTTAACAGAGAAAATTATAAAAGAAGCCTATCATGTTTTTAATAGCCTTGGTTCAGGTTTTATGGAAAAGGTTTATGAAAATGCTTTAGCAATTAGATTAAAGAAAGCTGACCTTAATATAGAAACTCAATTTCCAATAAATGTTTATTTTGAAAATGAATTAATCGGAGAATATGTAGCAGATATCGTTGTTGAACGTAAAATAATTGTTGAATTAAAAGCAGTGAAAAAATTAAACTCTATACATGAAGTTCAATTAGTAAATTATTTAAAAGCTACTAATATGGAAGTTGGATTATTACTCAATTTTGGAGAAAAGTTGGAAATAAAACGAAAGGTTAATTCAAACCCTCCAGTCATATCAAATCATAGTATTCATAATAGATCAGCGTCAAAAAGATGAAGAAATATTATTACACAATCGGTGAAGTCTGTAA
>DAOVQH010000097.1 GCA_030628755.1 Candidatus Cloacimonadota bacterium
ATTTCAGAGAAGCTTGAGTCGATCTGCAGGTATCGAATTTAATACGGCTTCGCTTCTAATGATAGAAATATGACAAATTTACATAGGCAATATCACATAACAACATTGTTTCTTACGAGATAGATAGCTTCGCCGTTATTCGATGATAGAAAGAGATTTCGTATAAGAAGGATACCTGATGTTTTTTCAAAAATCTTGACATAAGTTCAAAGAATCATTTAAGTAATAAACAATGAGAAATAAATCCTTTTAATAAGGAGGTAACAGTGCCGATTTTACTCAAAAGAATAAAAATAATTGAATCCAAGATTGATGAATTTTTAGACCTAATAAGTGATGCTTCTCTTATATTCCAGAAGGGAGTGAATTATTACCTGCATGGTAATAAAGAGGAATTCGAAAATCGTCTTAAGTCAGTTTCAGAGTATGAACGTAAAGCTGATGAGATCAGGGTAGAGATAGAGAGAAATCTTTATATTCATACTTTAATTCCTGAATCCAGGGGAGATGTTCTGGGTATAATGGAGCATACGGATGATGTGATTGATATAATGAAAGAAACTTTAATTCTTTTTTCGATCGAGTCACCCGAAACTATACCGGAACTAACTGAACTCTTTGAAGAAGTTACAGAAGCTTCGATCCAAGGTGTAGATTTTATGGTAAAGGCTGTACGAGCGTTTTTCAAAGACCTTCAGGCAGTATATGATCATATTCATAAAGTATATTTCTATGAAAAAGAAGCTGATAAAATAGCTGAGAAATTGAAAAGAAAAATTTTCAAATCCAATTTAGAACTTAGTAAAAAACTTCACCTGAGCCGTTTTGTAACCAGTGTAGAGAAAGTTTCCGATTATGCTGAAGATGTCTGCGATCGATTATCAATTTGCGTAATAAAAAGGCAAATCTAA
The DNA here is from genome assembly GCA_030628755.1 of Candidatus Cloacimonadota bacterium. Classification (GTDB taxonomy): domain Bacteria; phylum Cloacimonadota; class Cloacimonadia; order Cloacimonadales; family TCS61; genus JACNIV01. The sequence continues at coordinate 912 of DAOVQH010000097.1, forward strand.
AGGTAACTTTAATAGTGATATTAATATTTCTTTCCAGTGGTTTATTTCTGGGTTGGTCGCTGGGAGCCAATGACACAGCCAATATCTTTGGAACTGCAGTCGGTACAAAGATGATCAAGTTCAAGATGGCTGCGATTATTGCAACTATCTTTGTGATTCTGGGTGCGGTAATCGAAGGTAGTGGTGCATCACATACACTTGGAAAGCTGGGATCTATAAATGCTCTTGCCGGTGCATTTGTTGTGTCTCTGGCTGCAGCTTTCACTGTTACAGCTATGACGAAGCTAAAACTTCCAGTCTCTACATCACAGGCTATTGTCGGAGGTATCATCGGTTGGAATTTTTTTACAGGTTTTGAAACGAATTATCATTCATTAACAAAGATAGTTGTAACTTGGGTAATGTGCCCGATCTTAGCAGCGATTTTTGCTCTGATACTATATAATGTTTTTAAGTTTTTCCTGGGAAAAGTTAAAATTCATCTTCTGGAAATGGATTCTTATACACGTCTGGGGTTGATATTAGCAGGAGCCTTTGGTGCTTATAGTTTGGGAGCAAATAATATTGCTAATGTAATGGGTGTTTTTGTTTCTTCTTCACCTTTTAAAGATATCAGTTTAGGAAATCTCTTTGCTCTTTCCGGGGTTCAGCAACTTTTTCTAATAGGTGCAATAGCAATAGGTGTGGGTATTTTTTCTTATTCCTATAAAGTCATTAAAACGGTTGGGAAGAGTTTGTTTAGTCTTTCACCCATTACTGCATTGATAGTTGTAATTTCTGAATCTTTGGTTCTTTTCTTATTTGGTTCAACAGGGTTGCGAAACCTGTTGGTTGCTCACAACCTTCCTGCAATACCTTTAGTGCCGGTTTCCAGTTCTCAAGCTGTAATAGGTGCCATTCTTGGTATAGCTATAGCAAAAGGTGGGCGTAATATTCATTATAAAGTGCTTGGTAAAATATCTATTGGTTGGATGACTACTCCAGTTATAACTGGAATAATCGCATTTTTCGCACTTTTCTTTATGCAGAATGTTTTTAATCAACAGGTTTATAAATCTGTTGAGTATTCACTTTCTAATCAGGTGATCATGAAATTATATAAAGAAGATATTTCAACTGAAAATTTAACCGAACTGGAAACAAGACATTTTAAAAATTATAGAGATATAAAAATTGCAGTCGACAAACTCGGAGTATTCAAACCAACAGAAACAAAAACCATTATTGAATATTCAAAAGTCGATAGTTTAAAAATTCCTGTTAGTCTTGAGGTTCTTAATGAAACTATATTTATTGAGGATCAATTTTCTGTTCTCAAAGAAATTCAAGGACAAACCTTTCAATATAGATGGCAGCTTCAGGATACTTTATCGAGTATTACTGGAAGCTGGCGAATTAAAAAGGATGAACCTAAGAACAGGTTGTACAACCAGGAATTAAAAGAAAAATACGATTATATATATAAAACCTTAAATTCTACAAAATAAAAAAGTCTCAAGTTCAAAACAATATCAAACTCGAGACTTATTTTAAAAATAAACTGGGCTAATTACTTTTCATCTTTGTCGAATATAACCATAGTCTGAAAGTATAACCGCTGAGAATATTCACCAATCATTGATTCAGGAGTTGCAGCAAACTGGATATTACCCAAAGGTATATAACCTTGATTAATAAGTTTATTAACTTTTTCTTCCAAATTCTTTAAACTTTCTCCGTAAGCTATTCGATAACTGACTATTTTATTCATTTTCTCCTCTATATATTATTTTCTGAAATATACTCTAACAAATAATCTCTCACCAGGTGTTAAATTATTAGTAGCATCTTCATAATTATCCAAAAGGATTTCGATTTTTGTGTAGGAACTAACTGTTTCAAATTTTGTTGATAACGAACTCACACGATTCATAACCGGTGAAACAGATTCAATTTTACCATAGACTTTTTTTTCATTGGTACAGTAAACTTTAACCTTCATACCTTTTTTGATCTTCTGTCGACTGAAAGAATTCCCGAATGCAATAATCCACATCTTACCAACGTTAGAAAGCTCTGCGACCTGGTCTCCTTTCTTTACATTCTCGCCTTGATTAAAATTCAATTTGGTGATATATCCAGCAGCAGGAGAATAAATATTCAGTGATTTTACTTCATCTTCCAGTTCATTGAGTTCACTATTTATTTTTGCAAGTTCCACAATATACTTTTCAGCTATTAAAGAGACATTTTTTTTATAAAGTGCTTTTTGTTGTTTTAAAAGTTCAATCTCACTTTTATTACTTTTAATCTCTTTATTAACCAATCGAAGGTTATTCTGCAGATTCTGGTAAGAGTTACTGATTTTCATATACTCTGATGTTCTTTCATCAAATTCTAATGAGCTGATCTTTTTCTGCTCAAAAAGGTCTTTGTAAACTTCATAATTCGATTTGGCAGAATTATATTTTTTGGAATAAATATCCAATTGATTCGAAATCTTTTCCTTGTCCAAGCTCAATTCTACTTTTTTATTTTCCGATTTTAATAAATCTTCCTCAACATCAATCAGTTTCAGTTTCAGGTGGTCTCCTCTGGTTGCAGAATTAATTATTTCGTCATATTTTGATTTTTCATTTTTAAGGTTTTTGATTTTTCTAAGGAGCTGTGGATTTTCCATTTCAAATATGAGCTGTCCTTGTTGAACAGGTTCGTTTAGTACAACTTTATAATTAACAGCTATTCCGGAAGTTACGGAAGAGATAGCTAAATTATCAGCTTTTACAAGAGCAGGTAATTTTTGTGATTTTGTTTCTATATAAAATGAAATGGCAATAATAATAGCAATAATTACGAATGAACCAAACACAATATGTTTTGGAGTAATTCTGTCTTTAATTTCAATTATATCTATATCCATTTTAATCTCTTATAAAATAATTAATTAAAAAAATTTCTCTGTAAAGTTCCATTTTTGAAATTTCCAATTTTAATTCAGCTCTCTGGTTTTTAATGTATTCCTTTTTTAAAGTAATTTCTGGTGTAGCCCCGAGCATTGAAGGTTGAGACTGATATTTTTCATTGATAATATCATATTTTTTTGAATATAATTGTGATAACCTTTTAGTTATCTGATATTTATTAGTAGCTCTTTTAAAAGAATTCAATTGTTTGATTTCAGATTGATAAAAAGAAAATTCAATTTCATATTTACCTAGAAGCGCTTCACGTCCCAGTGCTTTCAAGAGTTTATATTTGCCGATAGTATTGCTAAAAATATTAAAAGGTAATGATAATTCAACTTCGAATTCAGGATATTTTTCAGTGATATCTCTTTCACTCAGGTATTCTTCTTCGGAATCTTCTGTGATATTCCAGTCTTGCAGTGTTGTCCGCTCATTGTATGAAATTGATGCATTAATTTCCGGTAAGTAAAAATAATAACTGTTTCTTTTAATAACAGACAACACCTTTTTTAGCTGATTTTTAAAAGAATTAATAAGCTCTTCATTTCTTTGTTTAAAAATTGTAGTATCAACAGTTAAAGGAGTCTTTTTGATATAATTTTCAAATGATTCTATAAATGATGTGATATGTTTTTCAGATTCTAATTTCTGTTTTTCAAGAATTTCATTCCATTTTGATAGAGCATTTTCCTTTTTTGCTATATTTTCAAGATTTTTAATCAAATCTGAAGTTTTAATAACATTTCTGGAATATAATTCCTCCAGGATTTGATTCTCTCTATTTAAGATATCAAGTTCCATTTTTAATAATTCAACTTGCTTCTGAGCTTCAAACAATTTTATATGGTCATCAATAAGGTCGCCCAGTCTTTCAATTTTGTAAAGTACCAGTTCCTGTTGAGTTTCGATAATATCAAGCCTGTATTCTATTAGATCATGAACATTATCCAAATCTTTTTGAAAGAAACATTTTTTTAGCTCTATACTCCATCGTGAGTCTTCTTCTTCAATGTCAGAATATTCTGTTTTTGAAGGTTCAGTTTGGTCTCGGATTATGTCGTTTGTGTGTTGTTGATATTTTAGATTGATATCAAACCAGTTCACAGATTTTTCGATTTTATTACTTGCAATTAGCAGGTTTAAGCGGTTTTCCTTTTTTTGAAATTTAATATCATTAGCTAGTATTTTTTCCATAAGTTTGTTGAAGTCTGTTTCTAATGTAAATAAAGAATAGGAAAAAAATAGGAAAAGTAGTATGAATTTACTTTTAATATTCATTTGTCTTTAAATTTTTCATTGGAATCTTGATTATGTCGATGAGCTTTTTTATAGGCTTTTTCTTTTTTTACTACCAGATATATAAGTCCAAGTACTAAACATACAAACATAGTTCCGATTATTGCTGTGTAATACTGGCTCAAACCGCATGCCATTCCCAGAATGATAGCATAAAATACTTTGATAGTATTCATGGGTTCGCGGAGTACAGTCCTAAATCTGATAAGGCTCAATGCTCCAGCTAGACCGAATGCTCGAACAAGATTATCTGCTACCACAATCCAGATTAATGCTCCACCAACTGTAAGTAGGAGAATTGTATATTGCATGCTCTTCATCTCTTTTTTTAGTTGTTTGTCTTTTCTTGCACCTGCATACGTTATTCGATATACATAAGAATAAATCCATCCTAGAATTAATGCAAGTGACAGATTCAAGAAAATACTAAGTGGAGATTGCGCAACACCAGCTGATGAACTATCTTTTATTATTTGAAATAATTCTGCCATTTATCCCTCATTTTTTAATCTTCATAGGTTTTTTTAATTTTAGTGATTGCTCAATAAGTTTTAATGAATTATAAGTCTTTTCTCCCATAATTTTTGTTTCAGCGTAATTTGTGTAAAAATTATACACTCCTCTTGCAGGGAAATATATAGAATTAATTCCAGTAGTATATTTGGAAAATCTTTTTTGAGGTAGAAGTGCTAATTTACTTTCCTCTGCTTTATACCATTTTGGAATTTTACCACTTATTTTTGATTCTAAAACAATGGCTCTTAATTTTTTATAAATCGATGGATTCTGATATGATTTATGAGAGATATTTCTATCAACGGTAATTCGTACACTTTTGTTTTTACTCTGAAAGGCAACACGTTCATACGAGGTAATTAATACTGGTTTAAAATTATTCAGTTTTATTAGTTCTTCTGTTAATTTATATATCTTTTTGAAACCTTTAACCCCTTCATTTATTTTGGAAACTTTTTCATATATATTTTCCCCGGAAATAAAAGGAATGAATAAATTTTTTGTGAGTTTGAATCTTTTCTTGTAAGAAATAGCTTTCTGTTTTATTTTCAGTTCAACCCAGAAATCATTTTTATTGAGTTTTCCATTATACCCGTAACAACGAAAACGTATCTTGAAACGAAACTTTCTACGTGAAAGATACTCTTTGAATGTTGTAAAATCGCTATCTTCCAAATATGTTGTTTCTATTAATGTAAGGGGATATTCTGTATGAAAGCTATGGACTGGAATATGTTTTTCAAGTTCTTCTTGGATTTCGTCGAATGTATGTTCCAGAACAATAAATTTATTCTCACTTCTTCGAAAAGAGGTGTCTTCTTTCATTTTCCCTCAGTTGTATTTACTATTATTATTCAAAACGTAGTTACTTTTATTATAATTAAAATATTGTCAATAAAAATGGTCTAATTACTATTAAATACTAACTAAATATATTATTAATTAATTTATTTATAAAAAAGTCTTGTCAGAAATTATATTGTTTTTATTTTTCGACATGATTTTAAAATAAGTTTCATAACTGATTAACATCAAATGTATCGTGTATTAAAACTTGAGAGGAGGGTGTTAATATGAAAAAAATGAAAATATTTTTATATATTAACTTTTTGATTGTAATTTGTTGTTTTATGAATAATAAACTTTATTCCCATATTTCGGATATTGTTTTCGATGACACTCAAGTTCATGAGTTTTATCTTACTTTTACTTGGGAAAATTTTTGGGATTCTCTGTTTGTGAATTATAATAATGGAGATAACGAATACATTCCTGCAACATTTGAATTCAACGATGAAATATATGACAGTGTTGGAGTAAGATTCAAAGGTAACGCTTCGATGGTTGCTTATCCATCCAATAAAAAACCTTTTAAAATCAAGTTTAATGAATATATTGAAGACCAGGAATTTTATGGGCTGACAAAATTAAGTTTAAGTAATGAATTCCTGGATCCAAGCTTTTTACGCGAAAAAATAATGTCTGATGTTATGAATGAATATATCCCAAGTTCTAGGGCTAACTTTATCAAATTATTTATTAATGGAGATTATTGGGGTTTATACACAAATGTTGAGCAAATTGACCAGAAATTTGTTGAAATGAATTTTGGTTCTAACGAGGATGGTAATTTGTTTAAAGGAGACCCTCGCGGTACATTGGAATGGTTGGGTGCAGATCCTGAACCATATTATTTATATTATGAACTTAAAACAAATGAAGTAATTAATGACTGGTCTGATTTGATTCATTTTATTGATATCTTAAATAACACAAATATTGAAGAACTACAAGATTCTCTGGAAACAGTTTTCCATTCCCATAATTTTCTGTTCTTTTCTACATTGAATAACTTCTTCGTAAATTTAGATAGTTATATTTGTAAAGGACATAATTATTATATATATCACCGTACAGATACAGATAAATTTGTACATATTCCCTGGGATTTGAACCTTTCTTTTGGAAATTATACAATGGGAATGTCACCATCAGAGTTAATAAATTTATCAATCTACTGGACCTTTGAAATGGCACCCAGACCTTTAGTTGAACGGATGTTTCAAATTCCCTATTACTGTGAAATATATGAAATGGATTACCAATACATCATAGATAATATTATAATTGAAGAGGAACTTTTTGCCAGAGTCGATACCCTTGCAGATTTAATAAGACCCGCAGTTTATGCTGACACATTAAAGATGTATTCGGACGAGGATTTTGAAATTAATATTAACGAAAATTTGGTTTTTGGAAATGTTACAATTTTTGGGATAAAATCCTATATCACTGAAAGAAGAGAAAGTATTGTTAATCAACTGATGGAGTTAAATATACGTGATAGAACTACCGGCTTATTCATTAACGAATTTATGGCAGATAACGAAACAACTATTTGTGATGAATTTGGCGAATATGATGACTGGGTTGAAATTTACAATTCAAATCC
>DAOVQH010000197.1 GCA_030628755.1 Candidatus Cloacimonadota bacterium
ATTGCTGTGTACATAAGTAGGTCATCAAAATCGAGAGCATTGTTTTCTAACAGGAATTGCTGATAGGCTATATAGATTTTATAAACTATATCCGAGAAGTAATTACTCTCATTGAACTCCTTAAAATCCTTTGGAAGGATGAGAGAATTCTTTTGCCTGCTGATAATTTCACGGACAGTACCAGGATGAAATTTCTGGTGGTCGATGTCTAATTTTTTATAGATTTTTTTGAATACTGACTTCTGGTCAATTTCGTCGTAGATAGAGAAGTTTGAATCAAAAGGTAAGTACTTCTTTTCAAATCTGAGTATTCGTGTACATACAGAGTGAAATGTACCGATCCACAAAGAGTATGCGGATATTTTGAATGTATTTTCTAATCGTTCTTTTAATTCCCCGGCAGCTTTATTAGTGAAAGTTACTACGAGAATATTCCAGGGATTAATTTTTTTTTCGTTTATAAGATAAGCTGTGCGGTAAATTACAGAGCGTGTCTTTCCACTTCCTGCGCCTGCCAGAACCAGAACAGGTCCTTCTGTGGTTGTCACGACCTTTCGCTGTTGAGGATTTAAATTATTTAGTAAATTCATGGAAATATAAACTTGCCAAATTTTGGAAATTTGGCAAGTTTTCCAAACATGATTATTACGTTCCCAAAGAGGGAACAGTTAAATATGCTTCGCATTTAACGTCCTAAAGCTTTGGGAACGAGGAGAAAATGCGGTTTAATCACGGGTCCAGGTCCTATACTCAGAACGATATCCTTCTAACTTTTTACCATCAACATATATAAAAGCAGACATCTTATAATAGTAATGCAGTTCACTACTAATGACATGATCAATATAGAGTGTATCGGAAGGAGTAGGTTCATATATTTGATTATAGTGTCCATTATGGAAACCCGACCTGTAAATATAATATCCATTGATATTTATCATATAATTCCATCTAATCTCGATTGTGGTATTTGATATCTTATCAACTTCAATACCTGTAACTTTACCGGGAGCCTGGATACCACTATTTAATGGATCGAGAGGATTGCTTCTATCCAGAGAACAGGAAGTTATAATAATAATAAAAGCTAAGATTAAAACCCTTTTTAAAAACATTAGAACCTCAACGATATTCCTAAGGGAGTGATTTTAAACCCCTTTTGGTGATATTCCATATATAATTCATTCCATAGTATATGATTATATTCATCAGTCGCACTTATTGAATCATAGATAGTGTATAACCAGACAGCTACTCCCAGACTGAAAAATATTTGTGAATAAACATAGGAGTCTTTGGCATCAAGATAATACTGGTTTATATCTCCAATATAAGTAGATTTTTTATATTTATCGTATTTTTCCATTGCTTGATCGTAGAAAAAGTAACTTGTACCGAAAAGAATTATTTCTGTTGCCAAAAGAAAATGTCCCCTTGTATATTTTTTTGCTGTATAATGACCCCATCCAGGTGCAACTGCAGATTTAATGATGTTTTTTATTATGTCCTGCTTATTGAGTTCATAGATTTGTAATAACTTCTGTCTGTTATATAGGTTTTGACGAGCCATAGAATGTGTCTTCGGAGTATCCCAACCGTATTTATTCGGGTCAGAGAATTTCTTTATATCAAATTCATTAGCGTATATTACATTTATAAAAGACAGAATCAATATTAATAAGATCTTTTTCATTTTATCTAATCTTTTAATAATTCTTCCGAGACTTTATTAGAAGGTGATACTTCTTTTGTCTTCAAGTTGACTCTCCAGGCGAAATAGTAGTTTTCATCAGGTGTTAAAATATCAAACCTTACTTCATATTTATATTCGCCAATCGCATAAGATACCTTCCAACCGGAGGATTTAACATTTTCCCCATATTTGTCAATAAGACTATTTTCTATAAGGCTAACATTATGTGGAATTATACCTTTTCTGTAGTTTTGGATTATTGACTTGGCAAATACTTTTGGATTTTTCTGAGCTTCAAGCAGGTTATTCATAATAAATATCTTTTTTTGTACTTCCTTGATTTTGAACTGTGAATATGATTTTTTATAAAGATTGAGAGCCTTTGCATAGTTTTTTTCATTTTCAAAAGTTAATGCTTCATTTTTATACTTAAAAGCCTTATTATATTTCTCTTTCTTTGTCTTTGACTTCTCAATTGCAATGTTCGATTTTTCGTAATCTGGGATTAGGGTATAACATTCTTTAAAAATTTTAACAGCCTCATCGAATTGGTATTCATCAATTAATTTGTTTCCTGTAAGAATGAATCCTGTACATATCTCATCGAGTCTCTGATTAATAAAATTTTCTTTTTCCGGATTGAACTCGACAACTTTTGAAAAATATTCTTTAGTTTGTTTATAGTCTTCTTTTAAAAGAGATTCTTCTGCTTTAAGATAGTAGACTTCACTGATATCAATTAGAATATCATCTTTAGATTTTGTGGGATACTGACTCAACTTAAATAAAATATCTAAAGACTGGTCAAAGTAACCAGAATCTTTATAAGTGATTGCTTCATTTATATAAAATGGGATAAGTTCATCAATAATGGGTTGAACCTTTTTAGTAAATTCGTTTTCAGGATAGTTCGACCAGAGGAAATGATAATCATTATATGCTTCAAGTTTATTATTAAGGTCGATATTTATTTTGATCTTGTTGAACAGAACTTCAGGAATTAATTCAGAATCTTTCAAGTAGGTGGTGATATAATTGTAGTAATTTAGAGTTGTATTTATATCTTTATTTTCTAAAGCTTCCTTTGATAATTCATAATAGCAGTTATCTAACCTTTTATCAGCTACTTCGGAATTTGCCAGGTAGAGTAACCGAGATGCAAGTATCCAGTTCTTCTTCTGATAAGCTGTGTATCCTAACTGATAGTAACAATCGGAACGTTCAAGTTCAGCTTGTGTTGCTAAAGCACAATCCGGAGATCTTTCTATAAATTCATCATACAGGCTAATTGCGGTTACATAGTTACTTTTCATATAAAGGTTATATGCAATGCTGTATTTGTCACTTACTGAACATCCGATACAAATTAAAAATATTAGGATGATTATTACTTTATAATAGTATTTCTTGGTCTTCATTGGCAATTTCAAATTTATTTGAGTTTATTAATTTCAAACTATTTTCTAAATTCTCCGATAAACCGTGATTTAAAATGATCCTTGTGTCTTTTAGATCTGCTAATGCTAAAATATCTTTTGCATCTATGTGCAGTCCATCCATTACTAAAAGGTTAATATTCTCCAAGTAATTTTGAACATCTTTTATGTTATCTATATCGGAAGTATAAAGAAATGTTTTATTATTTTCAGAAATTAAAAATGCATATGATCTCATTGGATTATGTAGTTCATTCTTGTTCAAATAGGTCTGGTAGTTTTTTAAATGATTTGTTGGAATTATCTTAATCTGGGTGAAATCTTTATTGATATCTTCGGTAAATTTAAAATAAACTGAAAATGGGAATCTTTCGTAAAATAAATAGAATAATTTGAGGGATTTCATGAACTCGTCAATTTGCTCAGGAAGATATACAGGTAATGGTTTCTTTCTTTTATGAAGGTAATACATCTGGAGAACTATAAATAAACCCGAAATATGGTCTGGGTGAAAGTGGCTGATAACGATTGCATCAATTATGTCGTTATCTAGATTGTTTTTCAGAAGCTGTTGAGCAGTTCCTTCACCACAATCCAGCAGGATGTTTTTATCTGAGAAATTAACCCAAATACAAGCATGGTGTTTCCCTAAAATAGGATTGCCTGAGGAAGAACCTAAAATTTTGATTTTAATGTTGAACTCCTTAGTCCAATTTGCTCTGGGTCTCTGGTATTGCTACCGGAATCTGATCTAATTTGTTACCAAAGAAAAGGAAAAATATTGCAAAAAGTATAGTTGATATGATCAGAAGTTGGTAAGACCCCATTTTGAAAACTAGAATGGTCACGAGTACAATTACAATATTAATCAAATATACTATCAAAGCAGTTACTTTGGGTGATTGCATTGCTGTATCGATACGATGAGTGGAATGGTCTTTACCACCCTGACTGATTTTTCTTCCATCTCTTTTCCGGATAAAACTTACAAGCGAAATATCGAATATGGCATAACTTAGAAGAAGTACGGGAAGCAAATAGAATAAGTTATTATCCATTCTGATTACTGCTAAGCGACCTGCTAATATTCCCATTGTTGCCAGGAAATAACCGAAGAACATACTGCCTGCATCACCTAAGAAGATCTTTGCAGGGTTAAAATTATATGGGAGAAAACCAAATGCTGCACCGGCAAAAATTAAGGCAAGAAGTGACATGAAATTTGCCTGTGTCGCTACAGAATTTGTCTTACTGATAAAACTGAATGCATAGAATCCAAGCGCTAAAATGCCAGACATCCCGGTAATTATGCCATCCATATTATCGAGGAAATTTAAGGCATTCATCAAACCAACCATCCACAAAAACAAAACAGGAAGGGTAATATAAATAGGTCCCAACATATGAAGTAAGTTATTTGAATACACAAAAATAAAACAGGCCATTGCCTGACCGATCAATTTTAAAATGGGATTCATCCCGTATTTATCATCGATGATACCAACCGATACAATGATTAATGCTCCAATCAGGTATCCGATAATAGGAAGGTCAAATGAATGAAGATTCAGAAAAATCACGTAAATCGTTAAGAGAAAGAAACCAATGAAAACTGCTAACCCACCAAGTAATGGAGTAACTTTTTTGTGTATCTTCCTGATTCCGGGATTATCTAGAAATTTGGTTTTATAGGCTATTCTTATAATATAAGGAGTTATACTGTAAACTGAAAGAAATGATAGTATAAAAACACTCAAACATGCGTAAATTATATGCATAACATCCTCATTACGGATACATTAAATTCATAAAAAAACACACTTCTTATTATATATTTACTTTTTTTGTCAATTGTTTTATACAAATAAATAAAGGTTAAATTCTTAATAAAACTATTTGACAAAGATTACTATTGAAGCAAATTAACTGTAGGTGCTCAAATGATAGTTTTTAGAAACAGGAAAGCCAGTCGCAATTATTTCTTCATTCAGGAATTGGAAGCTGGAATTGCGTTAAAAGGAACGGAAATAAAATCAATTCGTGCAGGAAAATTAAGTTTTAA
>DAOVQH010000024.1 GCA_030628755.1 Candidatus Cloacimonadota bacterium
CGAAAGAGATCTTTTAATGTATTGTAGCTGAGCTACAAAAGTATATGCGTCGCATAGCTGGAGCTATGTGACGAGCACGATAATCTATAAACCAAAATTAAATGTAATTCCCAATAGAACGATGAATTCACTGAAATCAATTACTTTAATGTTGTTTTTTTCCTTGTGAGCATACAGGTACTTACTGATGCCGTAAAAGCCTATCTTCCAGAAAGCCCTTATATTTATTCCAGCTTCCAGATTATAAACAATGCCAATCTCTCTGTCATCAGGTTTATCTTCTTTGGGGACTTCGAGCCTGCCCATTCCTCCACCCATGAAAACATTTACTCTTTCAGTTTTGAATGGTTTTTTCATATATAAAAGATTAACAGCCAGCAAGCCGGCAATTTCATAAGGGTGGGTTGGTTTGTTACTATTGGTATAATATTCTGTAGTAAGCGAAATTGCAAAGGGATATCGAATCGGTTTGATATCCAGAGTGACCTGCCCTCCACCCAGTTTGCCGAGCGGGGATCGATCATCATAAAATCCTCCCTGCCCCAGTCGAAGAGTAAGATCAGCAACGTGAGTGTGAGAAAACACTACCATGCTTAGTATGGAAATAATTATAATTAGTTTTTTCATCCAACGCTCCTTTATTCTACTAAGTTGCTAAACTTGACACAAGTCTAAAAGATCTTGTGTTAAGTTGAACTGTTTTCAACTTAAGTCAAGATTGTCCAGTAGTGGTAGGACAACTTAACTCAAGTTTCACAAACCTAAAAACTGCCATATCGCCTAAAAGCTCCAAACGCCACACTCTACGTGCTAATTGTTATTGGCAATATTTTTTATATAATTTCTTATAAAAGTCAATCCAGATTACCAAAGCACCAATAACCAAAATTGAATAAACTACTGCTGTCTTATGAAATCTGGGATAATAAAAATCAGTGTAATTGATCAGCATCCACATTATAGTCGATAGCACTCCCGCAAAAACCAGAGTTCTTGATAACCAGTATCCCATTAAGTAATTCAATCGCCTTTTATCTTTCGGAAATTTATATAAGATTGAAAACCAATTGTCTTTCTTTCCTAAATAAACATAGGTCATGAACTTACTGAATTTGAGTCTTTTTTCAGCAGGTAGTAAATCGAATTTTTTGAATGTGTTGATGTATAGGGCATAAATTGTATAGATCAGCAATCCTATTATGATAAATAAGAGAGGACCCCAGTTTAATCCGAATATTGAAACAAGAGGATTTGCTTCTTTGCTCAGGTCAGGAGTAAATTGCGAGGTAGCATACACATCATAAGCTCTGGATATTATTATCCAGAATGTGATTAAAGTGAATTTGATTATTTTTTTCATGTTTTTTCCTCTAATTATTTTAAGTCTTTAGTGTTTTGTTGAATAGAATGTTTTTGTCATCCTTCCTGCCAAGCCGAATCTTTCTCGTTGTTCTTTGGAAGGATCTCACGCCGGGGATAAGATGAAAAGCTGAATGCCAATCCACGAGATTCTTCGTTAGAAATAGTAAGAGATTCCTCAGAAAGACACTCTTTTTTCATTTTGCAGAACCATTTTCTACGATTCATCCTTTCTTTGTTTTTTTGCTGTCAAAGGTCCTGAATTCTCATGTTGGCTCAACCGTCCCGGTGTGATTTAATAAACCTATTATTGGCATGACCGAGACGGTCATTTCATCCGGCAGTTGCCGGACAATCGGGACGATTGAACGAACCACCTGTGATGGAAATGAACTTGATTATATTTTTCATTCTCTCTTTCTACGTCTTAATAGCTGTATAATACCAGCTAATAGATTCATACCTGGTACCTTTTGCATATAGCGTCTGTAGTCGTTGCCAAACTGCTGAATAAGACGCTTCTCTTCCTCCCTGCAGCCCATGTAGATTATTACTATACCTAAGGTGCCAAGCACCCCGAATAACCAGTGCGGATACCATAAAAGTGTAGTTATAAATATTGCGAAAATCCCGCCTAAGTATTGTGGATGCCTGACCACACTATAAATACTTGTCTCAACCAGGCGGGTGGTGTTCACAAAGGATTTACCTTTTTCGATCCCACCCCGGTGAGGGAATATAATTATTGGGCACATTACCAGTACCATACCAAATGCCCAGAATGCCCAACCTATGATATATAATACATGATTATAACAAGTTTCAAGCACACCTGATAAGACCAGCGGATTGATCGGAAAACAGGCGATACACAGGATAGTCAAAAGCGTAATCCAGAAAATATTCTTTTTCGTCCATTTCTTAGCTGCCAACTTCCTATCTTCCTCTTTCATCTTCCAATTACTATCCAGTTTTAGATATTTATTTCTTATTTAAAGTTTTTTATTTTAGTTACAACTGTTTCGTGCACCATATTCTGCGTGCGCATTCTCATTTCAGAAGTAAACATTTCTTAACAGCTTTGGTTTTGCCGTTTATATTTAATTTGTAGAAATAAATTCCTGATGAAACTAGTTGGTTGTTTTCGTCCTTTCCATCCCACACTACCGAGTGCTGACCTGCTGAAAGCTGACTGCTGACAAGCTGTTTCACCTTCTGTCCCTTAATGTTGTAGATTTCAAGTGTCACAAACGAGGATCCGTCTGAGCCGGACATAGCGTTTTGTGTTACGGAAAATGAAATTGTTGTAGTGGGGTTAAACGGATTGGGGTAATTAATTAAGTTTACATCAACTTGTAGAAAAATAGTTTTATTATCAATGGATGTAATAGGGGAATCTAACCAATTATCATAATTAACAAAAGCCAGATTATCATTATCAAATATATCGTAAATTACTGAAATGTTTGAGGGATAGGGAAGAGAATCCATTTCGTTTGTTGTTGATTCACCCCAATAATTATATTGAAAATCAATAACTTCTGTTGAATCTTCCACAGTTACATAAACATCATATAGTGAATTTCCATAAATATCATTATTGTTAATGGTTGGCATCATATTTCCTACAATTTTAATTCCAGTATTTTCATTTTCAATGATTTGATTATATTCGATTACAGAGTTTGTGGAATAACAACAAAAAGATGAAGCAGTATAATTGGAATCATTTCCGTAAATAAGATTATTTTCAACATAACCGGAAGAACACAATAAACATAAACCACTGCCATAATCAACACCATATCCAGCATTTGTAATATTATGATGTATTTCATTATTTATCAGTTCACCATCCCAATTATCAAGATAGATACCACCACCATAATATCCTTCAGTATTAAAAGCTATTTCGTTATTTTCAATGATTGCGGATGAATTTGAACAATATATTCCTGCACCGTTCAAATACCAAGTGCCCATTTGATTATTGATAATTAGATTATCTTGAATTGTGGTTGAAGCATTCTCAATAAATATTGCCTGAACAGTTGCTCCGGTAATTGTAAATCCAATTAATTTTGCATTAACGGATTCTTCATTTTCAAAGATAACAGCACTTTCACTATTTGGTGGTGTTTGTGGTGGTGTAATAATGCAATTAGCAGGTCCATTAGCACTCATAATCGTTATGTCTTTACCAATATAATTAACACTCTCATTATAGAAGCCATCGGCAACGCAAATAACATCCCCATTCTGTGCATAAGCAACTGCTTCATTAATTGTTAAAAAATCATCGGGAACATAAATAGTTTCTGCTGTTAAAACAGTAACCATACAAAAGATTAAAATAATAAAAAAAGTCTTTTTCCCCGATTCACCCTTCGTAGTACTACGGAGAACGGGTAGATCGGGATTAATCATAGATTTTAACATTTTTCCTCCCTAATTATTTATTGCTTATAATGTTTGGCGTGTGCGGCGGGATCGGAACGATCCCAACCAAAAGCAGACCAACCAAAGTTTGAATCGGTACGATTCAGACGAAGCAAACTACGAGACTGACCGCTGACACGCTTTTTATAGGCTGTTTTTGATCTTTAAATTTCATAAGTGCTCATCAATAATAAAGCTTTTTCTTTCGTGCATATTTTTTACCTCGTACATCTAAATAAAAGATATTATCTTTTGATATTAATTCAATTATTGCTACTAATGGTATTGATGATTTTACTTCAAATGTAGTAATATATTTAGCATTAAATAAAAGCTCAAGATAATGCTTTGCTTTATGTTTTGGATAACCAAGTCTATCTATGATATTTGTAATCATAACATTTTCTTCAAGAACAAATAATCTCATAATCTTTTTCATTTCTTTTCTTGGAGGTAATATTGGGAATATTCGTATTATTAAGTTTCTTAATTTACTAAATAAAAATATTCTATCACTTGATAGGATAATCTTATAGAGGAGTAAAAATACAAAATATACAAGTAGCAGTAACAGTATTAGTTGTATTATCCGTATCGACGACATGCCAATTTTTTGTTTTATATATGAGAAGTACTCAGCTAATTCAGTCCTTTCAACAATCATGTATAAAATGGTATTTGTTAGCGTTAGTACTATCGTTATCAAACCTATTGTTAACTTTTGATTTTTATTTTTCTGTTTTAAACTCATTAGCATATCTCATGTAAGATTAATTCTTAATTGTATCATTTTTAGCTTCTTGCCTTTTTAACTCAAAATATCTTTCGTTGGAAAGTTTTTGTAAATTATTTCCTGCTTCATAAATTTTCATTGGTGCAAAAACTAATATTGCTAATCCTATTAGAGATATAACTGGTCCTGATGAATCAATTTCACCATCCTTATTAGGTAAAGAAGCTATTGTGCCTATCATGCTTACACCTAAACCAATATAGTACCAAGAACTAAAACTCTTTAAATTCTTACCAGTTTTGTATAATAACATGCATTCCTTATATTGCATCAATAAATTTTCATCCATTTTTTTAATTGGAGGTATATTTATGATTTCCTTATAGTAAGCCATATTTCCAATTTCAATTATTTTCTTATGTAAAGGAATGTCATCTAAAGAAATTTCAATACCTTCTTGAATTAAGCGTTTAATTTCTTTCGTTTCAACAATATATAATTTTCTTTTTTGAGTGAGATATATTTTGTCATCTTTGAATAATTTTAATTTACCTTCAATTTCTTCATTATTTTGTAATATTAAAGTTAATGCTGACAACTCCATCATCATAAGTATTAGAATGATAATACAAATTACTCTTTTCATCTTTTCCTCCCTAATAAGATTAATGGTTTATTATTTCTCTACGTACTGTGAAATCATAAGATTTAAACGAAAGCGGACAGATAACTCAACCGCAGGTGCTTTTGTTACACGAATCATGTTTAAAACTTTATCCCAGTAAGTATTTCAAAGGAGTTATTTTTTACTGTTAAAGAGTTTGTTTCATAAGAATTCGTGAATGATGGTGAATATCTCATTTCGGAAAGAAAATTAATGGATTCCCAAAGAATAAATTCATAGCCAAGACCAAATGATCCACCAAAATCTAATCTTTCAAAATCATCGTAAAGATTACCAAAAAACTTTGAATCATATCCTAATAATATATCAATCCTTGGTCCCAATATTATATATAGCGATGAATTATTGAAATTATGTACAAATTTTCCAAAAACATCAAATTCCAAATAATCCACTCTATTGTTGAAAGTAATTATTCCGACCAGATGACCTGTATCGTCTCTTTCTTCCATTTCATAAACCATCCCCTTTTGAATATAATGAGTTTCACATAATATATAAAGATTGGAATTATGAGAATATTCAATGAAAGCACCTATATCAAAACCATATCGGTTTTCTAAATCCAAACTAGAAGAATTATCATCATAATCAAAATCTTGATTTGCAATTACACAACCAGTTTTAATACCATAAGACAAATTCAATTGAGCACTCAAAACAGTGAATCCCAAAATTACAATCACAAACAACATTAATTTTTTCATTTTTCCTCCAAAGCATCAATTACTTCTTATTATAAAAGACCACAACCTAAATTGAAAACAACTACAACAACATTAAACTCGGAATCAATCTAACCGTTTAATTACAAATCCTCTTATTTCATAACCGTGAATCCTCACAGTTTCAAAATTATTAACCGTATATTCTTCTACAATAGAATTTACAGAAAATTCCATTATTGCATTACCTCCAAGAGATATTGCTGTTTCATACGCTATATTCAATATAGAATCAACGGATATTTCTTCGGAGACCCATACAGCATCAGTTTTATTAGCGTTTACATTTTCGCCTGTTATTCCACGTTTCTTTTCCTTTTCTGTTGGGATATAGTTTAATACGAATTCTTTTCGATTTGCAGCAGGGAGAATTTTACAATACAAAGGTCCAACAGATTCATACTTGCCACCTAATGATTCAGGTGTAATTAAGAATCCTTCATCACTGTATTTTGTTAAATCAATAATATGCACCATTTCAACTTTAGGAATGTAAGATAATTTGTTTGGTGCACAACTTGATAATTGTATAATTATAAAAATGAGTATGAGAACTTTACTAATTCTTTTAATTTTTCCTCCTAAACTATTAATTACCGCTAATAGAAAAAGAACACAACCTAAACCTAAAGCTAACACAAACGCCGATTAATGCTGCTTCTGTGTGCATTTTTAGTGGCAATCATTAGATCTTCATTTTTAAATAATTTATAAAAGAAATGCAAGATACAAACATGAATTTTGCATCCTCAAACTGCAGTTCAATATCATCTTCTAATAGAGAATGTCTGATACCACTTGAATCACTAGTATAGCCATATAATGAGGAAAATGCTTTTTTTAGTGCTTTATGTAATGAATATTTCTTTTCCACGATTTTAAGAACATCACCTAAAGTTGCCTTATTATTTTTTGTGATTAACCTACAAAATGCTTCAACAGCAGAGATTGATTCTTTTATTGAATTCCTATAATCTGGATTAGTTCTGCTAGAAAGAAGTTCAAATGAACTATTTAAATGAGTATAAACGGATTTAAATTTATTTGAAAATTTGAAACCTTCTTCAATCTCTTGAATTTCTTCTTCAGAAGTAATTTGAACAATTCTATTTTCTATAATACGATAGCCAGCACCTTCTTTTTTTAAAACAAGATTACAATTTTTACTAAAGTTAGTTGTGAAAATGTCTTCATTTAACTGCAAAAGAAATTCAATTAGGTCATACAATTCATACCATTCTTTTTTATAAAACCAAAACTTCACATAATTTTGAAATTCTTCCGGAAAAACTTCTGATGAACCTGTATAAGTTGGTATTTCATCTAATGGAAGAATAAAAAACTCTTTCCAGATATGTTTAAATGCAATGTCTTGATGATAGATATTTTTATAAGATTTTCTTTCAAATATGAAAGAATGAATTACATTCCAGAGTCTATTTTTTAAACTTTCGTCTATACTATCAACTTGTAGTTCATTTCTTATTGCTACTTTACCTATTCGTTGAGAAAATTTCATATTAACTCCGCATTGCCAATAACGTATGTATTCCCTACAAAGGTTTTGTATATCTTCTTTAAATCCATAAATTCAGTTTTAATAATTTCCATAATAGTTCCTCTTTGTACTCTAAGATCGTAAGTGACTTTTTAATAAATTTATGTCAATGATAAAAAGTTCCAGAGTAGCAAAGTAGCAGAGTGTCTGAGTGAAAAAGTCAACTGGAACTCGACTTCTTGTTGGTTCAAGCATCCTGGTTGAACCGGATGTTTTCTTTGAACACCGTCCCGGTGTGATTCACTAAACTTATTATGACCGAGACGGTCATTTCATCCGGCAGTTGCCGGACAATCGGGACCCCAATTATTCAACCATGGTATGCACCATGGCTAATAGGGCAGGCGAATGAACGATTTTTTCAGACCTTTGTAAGGTTTTTTTATGAAGCTTGTTATTCTTTCTTCTCCAATATTTCATAAAACTCATTCAATTTCTGTCGTAAAATTTCCTTCGGTATTAGTTTGGTTTTATATTCAGCTATTAAAGCTGGACTGAGAGAGCGGTTTAGAGCAAATTCAACAACTTCATCGTCTTTATCTCTGCAAAGTAAAATACCAATACTGGGATTTTCGTGAGTCTTTCTAACTGTTCTATCGAGAGCTTCCAGGTAAAATTCGAGCTGTCCGAGATATTCAGGTTTGAACTTATCGATTTTCAATTCAAATACAACCAAACATTGCAGTTCTCGATGAAAGAAAAGTAAATCTATAAAGAAATCGCTATTACCGACTTGAAGCCGGTATTCTTGACCAATAAAAGTAAAATCCCGTCCAATCTCGATAATAAAATCTTTCAGGTATAAAATAAGAGCTCTCTTTAAATCTGATTCGGAATGAACTTTTGGCAATTCCAGGAATTCAAAAACATAACTATCCCTGAATATACTTTTAGACTCTGGTGCTATTTCTCGCAACGGTGTGGTGAGTTTTACATCAGCAAGCATTGTTCGTTCAAATATTCCACTGTTTATTTGTCGATCGAGTTCTCTTTTAGTATATTTTTCTTTTACTGTCAGATTTAAGTAAAATTTCCTTTCTTCAGAATTCTTGCATCTTGAAAATATAATCAAATTGTGTGTCCAGGGCAATTGTGTCACCAACGGTGTCACAATTTCATTATCTTTATATGTCTCATAAAATTGTTTCATTCGATAAAGGTTTCGCCGTTCGAATCCTTTTATGTTTGGTTCTTTTATTTTGATGAAATCTGCAAGTTGGTCGATGGTTTTGTTTCCCCATTGTGAAGATTCGATTTTTTCACTGATATATTTTCCGATTTCCCAATATAGATTTATTAACTCTGAATTAACAGCTTTGAAAGCTCTCCGACGAGCATCGGTTATTAATTTTCTGATTTCAGAAAAATCCGTATATATGAGTTCGTTTTTTTTCATTTGAGTTACTCTTTATACTCCAAAATCTTAACTGCTTTTTTATTCTTTTGTGTCAATGATAAAAAAAGTAAATCCGCCTACGCAAAGAGAAGCAAGAAGAATATTGCTTCCGTCTTCGCTTAAGCTACACCGAGACAAGACGGTGTGACAAGAAGTAAAAGGAAAAACTTTGTGTCTTTGCCTGTCCCGTAGGAAAGTGTGACCGTATCGGGGTGGCTTGGTGGTTGGATTCGAGTTTGTTAACCCGAGTCGGGTACATATATATTATTGTCCCATCATCCCAGCAACAATCTCAACATTTTCATCATCTCTTTTCGTTTGCCGAATTTTTCTTTCAATATTTTCATATAAAGAGCTGCTGTATTTTTGGGTGGGATGGATTCCTTATCCTTTTTGATCAGTTTCATTGCATTGGTGGGACAGGTCGTAACGCACAAGCCGCAACCGATACAACGCTTGGGATCGATGACAGCTTTCTTTTCTTTCACTGTGATCGCTTCCATCTGGCAGCGTTTAACGCAAACTTCACAACCGTTGCAATTATCAATATCTACTTCTGCAAAATAATTCGTGGCAAACAGCCGGGTAGGATTGGGAAATTTTTTGGCAGCATTCAATACGCCACAGCAGCATCCGCAGCAAATGCAGATACAGAAAGGTTCCATTGTGTTCCCGGGTTGCAGCACCATGCCTTCCTTTTCGGCTCTATCTAATATTGTTAGACATTCCTCTTTGGAGATCTCTCTTGCCTGCTTACGCTCTGCATAATTTTTGCTGCCAAACAATAAACACACTTCGATGTCATCGGTTTGCTTACATGGATTTCCCAGCAGTGCTTCTCCTTGCTTGCATACGCAGTTTGCCACCTGGATCGGTTTATTCACGTTTTGCACATACAACCGCATATCGTCGTATGTGGCTATATTGCGTATTAGAGCTTTGGCGTGTGGACTGGTGCGCAGTTGTGGAAAGGAAGTTCTAAAGAATTCTTCACCGAAAGCCTCATCGAAATATTTGTTCATGTTTTCCACGAATTCTCTGGTGAGATGATCCACATGATACTCGAACATTCCGATGGCCAGCATAGCATTGGAATAACGGAAAGAGCCTTCCTTGCCGGAGCGTTCCAGGCTACCGCTTAAGAACATCTGGTGTAAATGATCAGTTATTTCCTGCTCAGTCATCTTGATGCCAAAGCGATCTGCCAGTCTCAAACGAACTTTGGCTGGTGTTTTTGGTGCCAGATTCAGACAGGAAGCGATCTTTGCCTGCAGCGGAGTGAACAGGAATTTGAGAATCTCGATCTCTACACCGGACTTGGTAGCAGGAAAACCAATAGGAAAATTATCGAGATGCTGCTGCAATTTGCGATAAATGTTTTCTTCTGTTGAATTATTCATTTTCATTCCTTATTATACTCCCCAATCTTAACTGGCTTTTTCATTCTTTTGTTTGCTTCAATTGTTGGTTCAATCATCCTGGTTGAACCAGATGTTTAATATATCCTGGTTACAAAGCCCCAGCTTTGTAACCAAGCTTAACATTCCCAAGCTGGGGGTGAGCTTCGCAGGTCTCACTTCGTTCGGCTGGGAACGAGTATTCCTATTATTATGACCGAAACGGTCATTTCATCCGGCAGTTGCCGGACAATCGGGACCCCAATTATTCAACCATGGTATGCACCATAGCTAATAAGGCAGGCGATTAAACGAACTTACTTCTTGCTGAACCTTTTCAAGGTTTATATCTCTGGCTGAGTGTCCCGGGTGGATATTATTGTCCCATCATCCCCTTGATAAATTCTTCATCATTCAATTTCTTGTAGTTTTTAGGAACTTCGAACTCGGAATCAGGAATATTCTTTTTCTCGATTTTTACAGTCTCACTCACCGATTTTTCCATACCATATTCATCGTATGTTATACTTTTGAGATTAGCTCCTTTTTCCCCATATATTGCTATCTTTTTATATTCGGGAGAAGATTTGTAAGAACCTTCATCTTCATCGGATTTGTACATCGTTTCAAAGAATTGTACAAGTTTTTTAATATCGATCTCGTCCTGGGGTTTTATATCGGCACAAACCCATACATCTTCTTTCAATTTTCCATCAACCCATACCTCATATTTCTGACCGGAGTAACCGGCTATTTTGGCTTTTTCCGAGGTCTTTTTAACTTCCACTTTCTGTTTGGGAGGAACTGTTTTAGTTTCTTCTTCTCTGGTTTTCATGTATTGCTTATATGCTTCTCTCTGTTCAGGCGTCATACTTTCAAGTTGCTGTTCTTTCATCATTTTTTGACCTTCTTCCATGAGTTTTCGGAATTCTTCGGGTGTACCGCTCCAGTAGGCTTCGCGCTCAGGGACAATAAAGTAAAAAATTCCTTTTTCCAAATCAACTATAAAAGTTTCTGAACCTACAGATTTCATCTTGTTCTGCTGAATATATCTAATATCTGTGGTTTTTTCTGATTCACCGTAGGAAGACACCTCTTCCATCACCCAGCCGGCAAAAGCCTGAGAAGTTAATAATAAGGTGATAAACGCTAAAAAAAGTCCTTTTCTTTTCATTTTTTCTCCTTCTGCAAGGGTATTATTTTTCAATGCAGAATTAATCTCTTTTCTGTTTCCCCCTCATTAGAAACGGAAAATAAGATTAATTTCCATCAACCAATAATTCGTGAATACACATCAACTCGCTCCTTAATAATAAGCAAATCTAATGCTGTATAATTTTTTTTTTTTTGTATATTCTGGTCTTGATGATTACTGTAAAAAATCTTTAACACACATCAAACTTAAATGTTTTTTTATTCTTTTATGTCAATGAAATATTAACTTAACATTGAAAAGGTTTATAAGTTTTTTCTTCTGTTGGTTCAACCGTCCCGGTGTGATTCAATAAACCTATTATTATTGCCATGACCGAGACGGTCATTTCATCCGGCAGTTGTCGGACAATCGGTACCCTAATTATTCAACCATGGTATGCACCATGGCTAATAGGGCAGGCGATTGAACGAGCGAATAGGGGGACAGCCCTGTCAGGGCGTAGTTTATGGAGACTGGCTTTGTAACATAGCTTCCCATTCCCAAGCTGGGGGTGAGCTTCGCAGGTTTCACTTCGTTCGGCTAGGAACGAGAATATAAAAGATTTTCTGTGTTTAATTATTCGTTTTGTTTGTTGTTATTTTTCTCTGTGCTCTCCGTGTTCTCTGTGGTTAGTTTTTCCTACTTCCTCAACGCTGCTTTTGTAAAAATTGCTTTCGGGATCTCCACATCGAATTCGATGGAATCGATAATAAATTCAGTACCTTTGCCTTTTTTAAGAACATCTTTAAACACCATATTTTTAGGATACCAGCGTTTCCCGATCTTGAAGACTTCTTTTATCTCTGTTGTTTTAAGCAATTTCCCGCCTTTCCCAAAACGCTCCTCCCGCAGGGGAAGAAACCTTTCTTTATCTATCCACACCTTTTGGGTTTGATAGGCTGCATCTTCCACTTTAGCTGTTAAAAGAACGATCCAGCAATCTCTTTCATTAATAATTTCTTCACCTGTAACTTCGGCATTATAGATTTTTGTCAGTTCATTTTCTTCCATCATATCTTCGTAGGAAAGGTCGGAACCCATCACAGACTGACGCAGCATGTGACCGGATATTTGAATGGTTCTGTCTGAAGATGGATTGTAGATCCACAGTTTATCTTTTAGTTTCAGCATTTTTGTTCCTGCATCCCGGGGTGGCGAAAGATATTCGGAGAAAGACTTGTTTTCGCCTTCTGCCCAAGATTTTATCTCCATTGTTCTGCTTCCTCTTCTGCCGTGCACTATCATCCGTGAGGTCGAAACTGCATTTCTGGAATACATATTTTCATCTACTTTTCGGATGAGTTCGTTCCCATCAGGGAATTCAGCATAAAGAAAATTTGTCATTAAAATAAAAAATAATAAAGCCAACCGTTGAAAAAGTTTAGCCGGAAGAAATAGCTTATAAACTTTTTCAAGGTGAATGAGAGATATGTTCTTTTTCATGTTTCCAACTCCTTGAATAATTGTGCTGTATTTCGTTTATAAATTCCAATACCGGATATCATTGCCCCGATCAGGGAGGAAAGTACTCCGGGCAGGAAGCCAATGTAATAACTCACAGGTGTAACTTGTGCCCTCATTGTTGTGCTCATTATCATCTTTGTATCTCTCATGAGTGAGCTGATATCGATTCCGATATATTGCAGGATGTAGGAAAAAATCAGTCCTATCATTGTGCCGATCACAGTTCCTGCTACTCCTATAAATAGAGACTCCAATATCATCGAGCGATAGATGTGACCTTTGCTTTCTCCGATAGCCAATCGCACACCGATCTCTCCGTATCGTCGAATACCGTTCATCAAACCAGAATTCCAGAGAACAAGCGACATCAGGAAAACAAATATGAAAATGAACATACCCGACCTTTCATCAATCATAGAAAGCATGATCTCAAGATTATTCTGAGAAATTAAAGGCAGCATTACAGGCGAGAATTCATTACTTTCATCCATAAATTTCTTATTGAAATTATTAGCTATGATCATTGTTTGTTCTTCGTTGTATAGGGGCAGGAATCCCAAAATCTCACTGGCAGCATTTTCCATATCCAGTAGTAATTGTGCATCGGAAATATCGGTTATCAAAGCGCCGCGATCCATTCCCATTATTCCAAAAATAACAGTTCCGCTTACCGTGAAATTGTACATTGCCATAGAACCATACATGGTAGAACTGATTATTGTAACTTTGTCTTTGAGCTTAATTCCGAGTTTTTCTGCTAGTTCATGGCTGATGAGGATCTCCCCGCTTTCTTGAGGAAGTTTCCCAGTAAAGATTGCTTTATCCAGATTCAGAAGTTCTAGTTCTTTCGAATTTGAGAACAGGTCAACTGCCATTCCCATTACTTCACCCTGAGTTTTAGTTTCACCTTTTTCATCGGGCAGGTCCAGCAGACCTCCAAAATAGATGCGCGGTAGCCAGGTCATTTCCGGGTATTCTTTCTGTAGTTCAGCTTTCATTTCTTTGATGCCGATAATGCCCAGATCGAATGGCTTCTGGTCGATCATTTCATGATAAGCTCTTGTAATTATTTTTACATGACCGGTATCAAAACGGGCATTTTCATTAATCGTCATCGTGAGATAACCCATAAGCCAGCTGTAAACAACTACTGTGAGCATTACTCCTGCAGAGATGACCAGAATAGGGAAGAAGCTTCTGGTGCGATCTCTTAGAAGTCCTTTTGTTAAAAATCTAAACATGTTTTATCCTTTTATAATCTCTGTTGGTTCAATCGTCCCGATTGAACCATTAGTTTCTCTTCAACACCGTCTCGGTGTTGTATATCAAACCCAGAATTGCATTCCCAAGCAGGGGCTTGGGAACGAGTATTCTCTACCGACCGGGACGGTCGGTTTTAACATTTCATTCAACCGGGACGGTTGAACGAACAAGAAGGTTCTTATTTCGTCATCTTCCCGCGCAAAGCATCGGTAGGTTTCAGTTTGGCTATCTTTCTGGTGGGAAGAAAACTTACTATCGTTGTAGTTATTAAAACCAGAACAATCGTTCCAACCACCAGCTTCCAGCCATAAACCGGATATAAAGCATCATCTAATCCGCTCATGCCGAATTCTGCAGCGTCAATCCCGATGTTCATTCCTACTTTTTGGAAGTATTTCAATAGAGGAATTCCATAAATTGCACCGAGAAGAATTGCCAGGATTGCATGCAAAGAGCCTTCTAAAGTAAATAATCTGATTATTTTAGATCGAGTCATTCCCAGAGC
>DAOVQH010000031.1 GCA_030628755.1 Candidatus Cloacimonadota bacterium
GTTTTGGTAAAAGTCCGATCCAGTCTGAATACCTGGTTGAGAATCCTGATTTTGTGGGATGTCATAACCAGGCATTCATTGGTCGTTACGATGTGCTGGAAGGAATTAAAGAAGGTGGTGTTTTTCTTCTGAACTCGATTTGGCCAAAAGAAGAAGTAATGGAACATCTTACCAGGGATATGCAAAAAACTATCATTGAAAAAGATATTAAGCTTTATAACATAAATGCTCTCAAAATAGCGAATGAAGTAGGTCTGGGAAATCGCATCAACACAGTTATGCAGACAGCTTTCTTTCTTATCTCAGGAGTTCTCGATAGGGAAGAAGCAATAAAGATGATAAAGAAATCTATAGATAAATCTTTCAGGAAAAAGGGACAGGAAGTTGTGGAAATGAACTGGAAAGCAGTTGATAGAACTAATGAAGCTCTGGTTGAAATTCCGGTACCCAAAGAGCTTCCAGCTAAATATGCGAAAATGAAAAAACTGGTTCCAGACGATTCTGATGATTTCACAATGAATGTTATTGAAAAAATAATGAGGGAAAAAGGTGATGAAATACCGGTTTCTGCAATGCCGTTCGATGGATTTGTTCCTTCTGCAACTACCAGGTTGGAAAAGCGCGGTGTTGCTCCGTTCGTTCCTCACTGGATTGCAGATAATTGCATTCAATGTAATCAATGTGCTGTTGTTTGTCCACATGCTGCTATCCGTCCGAAATTAATCAAACAGGAAGACTTGAAAAATGCTCCTGATACTTTCACAACTCTTGATGCAATGGGTAAAGATAAGGGCGAATACAGGTATAAGATTCAGGTTTATATCGAGGATTGTGTAAGCTGTAGGAATTGTGTGAATGAATGCCCCAAAGATGCTCTGGTAATGAAACCTATCGAAGATGAAAGAAAAGCAGGAGAAACAAAAAATGCAGAATTCTTTGATGCACTTCCAAACGATGTTCTGGGAAGTAATTCAGAAACGACTTTAAAAGGAAGCCAGTTTAAACAACCTCTCTTTGAATTCTCCGGTGCATGTGCAGGTTGTGGTGAAACCCCTTATGTAAAGCTAATTACACAGCTCTTTGGTGACAGAATGATGGTAGCCAATGCAACTGGTTGTTCTTCTATCTGGGGCGGAACTTTCCCCACGATTCCATATTGTAAAAATAAAGACGGACACGGTCCGACCTGGGCTAATTCTCTCTTTGAAGATAATGCAGAATACGGTTTTGGAATGAGGCTCGCAGTAGAAGCCAACAGAAGACAACTTCTATCAAACGTTAAAAGATTAATCAAAGATGCAAAGTCAGAAGAATTCACAAGTATGCTCAAACAAGCTGAGAAAAAAGGTGGAGAAGCTTTGAAAGCTGTTAATAAAATTAAGGAATTTGTGAAAGCATTAGAATATGCTGTTGATAACTGGAGTTCTACAGATAATGCAGCAAAAGAAAATGCTAAGAAAATTCAAGGTTTGATCCCATTTTTAATTCAGGTTTGTGTTAATGAAGAACGTAAGAAAGTCCTGAAAAAGATTAAGGAATTGGAAAATTACTTCATCGATAAATCTGTCTGGTCTTTTGGTGGAGATGGATGGGCTTATGATATTGGTTATGGTGGGGTAGACCATGTTATGGCTACAGGCAGGAATATGAATATCCTGGTTCTGGATACGGAAGTTTATTCCAATACTGGCGGACAAGCTTCCAAAGCCACTCCGCTGGGTTCTGTTGCCAAATTTGCCGAAGCAGGTAAAAAGACAGTCAAGAAAGACCTTGGACTTATGTTGATGAGCTATGGATATGTTTATGTTGCATCAATAGCCCTGGGCGCTAATAAAGTTCAGACTCTCAAAGCTATCCGTGAAGCTGAAGATTATAATGGTCCTTCTATCATCATTGCTTATGCTCCGTGTATCACTCATGGGTTTGATATGGCATATACTCAACAGGAAGAGAAAAAAGCTGTTGATGCAAGTTACTGGATACTCTACAGGTTCAATCCTGATTTGAAAAAGGAAGGTAAAAATCCATTAATTCTCGATTCTAAAGAACCTAAGATTCCTGTGGTTGATTTCCTGAAAGGTGAGACACGTTATACATCATTGGAAAGAACATTCCCGGAAAAAGTGGATGGATACAGAAAAGAATTCACAGAATATGCTAAAAAACGTTATGAATTCTACAAAGCAATGGCAGAGAAATAAGAAGGTGAATACTTGCCATCCGGCAGCTGCCGGATGGCAAGTTTAATTATTTACTCGTTGCATAGCCTGCTATGTGACGAGAGACCTTGCTAATGCCTGCCATGGTGCATACCATGGGTCATTAACCCTTTGCAATAAGCCAAAGGCTTATAAATTTCCCTTTGTCAAAGGGAGAAAGTAGAGGATTCTATCTCAACAATAATTTATAAATTGTTTGACTTCATATTAAAATTATCGTTTTTATAATTTTTTAATTAAATTTGTGTATATTCGTGTTCACCCTGTGAAATCCTGCAAGGCAGGAACAGTCCCGATACGATATACCCGTTCTCCGTAATACTACGAAGGGTGAATCGGGATTATTTCACGGGGTAAATTCGTGGCAAAAAAAAGGTAACTCATGAAAGCAATGATCTTTAATAAAATCTGTGACCTGAGGGAAAATAGAAATCCTTTAGAACTGGTTGATCTGCCGATTCCCGAAACAAAAGATAACGAAATTCTGATCAAAATCTCCCGTTGTGGAGTGTGTCATACAGAACTCGATGAGATCGAAGGCAGAACTCCACCTCCGAAATTTCCCATTATTCTGGGTCATGAAGTTGTGGGATATGTTGAAAAAAAAGGGGAAGAAGTAAATAAATTCAATATTGGTGACAGAGTTGGAGTAGCCTGGATATTCTCTGCTTGTGGAAGGTGTGATTATTGCAAGAATGGAAAGGAAAACCTGTGTCCCGAATTTATGGCAACAGGCAGGGACGCAAACGGCGGATATGCAGAATATATGACTATTCCTGAAGATTTTGCTTATAAAATCCCGGATGTATTTTCCGATTCGGAAGCAGCTCCACTGATGTGTGCAGGAGCAATTGGCTACAGGTCTCTTCGGTTAACAAATCTGAAGGATGGACAGAATCTTGGACTTACCGGTTTTGGTGGTTCCGGGCATCTGGTTCTGAAAATGGTTAAATATAAATTTCCGAATTCTAAGGTTTATGTATTTGCTCGAAGTCCTAAAGAACGTGAATTTGCACTTGAACTTGGTGCTTTTTGGTCAGGTGATACAACAGAGAATTCACCAGAAAAATTAGATTCTATTATCGATACAACTCCTGTCTGGAAACCGATCGTGGAAGCTCTAAAGAACCTGAAACCTGGAGGAAGACTGGTTATTAATGCTATTCGTAAAGAGAATATCGATAAAAATTATCTTCTTAAACTGGATTATCCTTCCCATCTTTGGTTGGAAAAAGAAATTAAAAGCGTGGCAAATGTTGAAAGAAGAGATGTGATGGAATTCCTTGAACTTTCTGCTAGAATCCCCATAAAACCCGAATTCCAGGAATATAAATTGGAAGATGCTAATATTGCCCTGCTTGAACTGAAAGAACGAAAAATTCGCGGTGCTAAGGTTTTGAAGATTTCGGGTTAAAGATAAATTGATTAAAGCAAAATCATCTGAAGAGGTGTTTGAAATTCTCCAGTCTGAAGAATTTGAATAATTAAATCCTTTCTTTGAAGATTAATTAATAATTAAATTATTATTTTCTTATAGTATTTTAAAAAATCAATTTTCAGAGCTTTAAATTATTTTTTAGTCATATATCATTAAGAAATCAATAAAAATTATATTAGAGTACTTTTTAGGAAAGAGAGGGGTAAAAGTACAAATAAACATAACCTCTGATAATATACATTATGTAAACTTCTGATAATATGTTTACCTCCTTCTCCTGCAACGGGTTACAAAATAATGCGAACACAAAATTTTTATTATTTTTTAGAAAATATTTTGTCTCAATATTCTCTTCTATTAATGAGTGTCCAAAGTGTTTTTGTTTTTCATCATTTTACTTGAAGCTCCAAAATGTCGCCTGGAAGCGTATAAAAGAAAAAGATGAGTAGAAACACTTTTTAAATGAAAAATAGCGAGATATCCTGTATTTGAAGGTTATAAATCAAATTATTCTGCGTAAGACAACTTTCCGAAAACTTGTCCGGCTTTGACGGATTTCTTACGTAGAAGATTATGGCAATTGCCGGATAAGTTTCGGAAAGTTACTTTACAAACCCAGCTCTCCCCATGTTAAGACCCGCTTTGAAGAATTACATTCATGTGGTGGAGGGATAAAAATTAACAGTAATTGGAGATTGGGGCAACGGTCGAGTATGCCTCACCATCCAGTCACAACCAACCAAACTTTTTAATGCAAACCCAAAACAAACCACAAAACTTTGATAGAAGACAGGTGTGTATACTTTTTAAAAGAAGATATTCTCGTTCCATTGCTTCTAAGTCTGTGTGAAAACAGTAGTCCGACACTCCGTGGCGGTAAAACGAACTAGATATTTCACTTCTAATGAAAGATCACGAATTGAGGAGATTAATTTTGAGTTCTAAAAATTAGCAAATATTTCATTTTCACACATCATATTCTACGTTGGAATGGAAGAACTGACACTCCAGCGTCGAAGGAAACCTCTCAATAGTAGATAAAATCATTTAACGCAGAGCATAAGATTAATCATTCCCACGCTGGAGCGTGGGAATGAGAAAACTAATTGTGAGCAGTTACACGATAAAATTTTTTACTGTTAACCGATTCGCTCCAATTCGTTGCTGTTCCTGTCCATTCGTTGGTTGTGAATGTTCCATACGGATCCGTATCGCTGTAAACCGTATAAGAAGCAGCACCGACAACAGGATCCCAACTAATATGAACCGAATCCGAACTAACAGAAATAGTTACATTACTGGGAGAATACAGATAAGTTCCAAACCAGGGATCAAATAATACTTCACCTTTGGAAGGGTCTTCATCATCATCATAAATATGAGCATCGATGCTGTCTGCAATTGCATATTCCCAGATATTGAAATAAGCATTAATATCATTAGAAGTATCATTATAAAATTGATAATTTCCGGAATCGTTATTAATGAATGTATTAAGTCCCTGATCTCTGGTAATTGTTCCGAAATCAGGATTTGAATCTCCGGTTACATAAACACCATATCCTGTATTATCTTCAAATGTGCTTCCCCTGAATACAGGAGAAGTTCCGTTAATTTTTACTCCTGCTTGTAAGCTATATTCACAAATGCTATTTGTAAAATGTCCGGAATCAGATTGGTGGAAATTTACATTTGCATCTACATTACAGAAAATATATCCGCCATATCTTATACGGCAATGATCAAATTCTCCGATTCCATCTCTAAATTGATTTCCATTTAAATGAATCCCTTGCCAATCTCCAGGAGCAGGTGAAGTTGAGTTTCCGTCATTATTTGTATCTCCACCAAAAGTATCATCCTGAAATGAAGTAAAGACAACCGGATTTGTTTCAGTTCCGTTTACATCTAATGTACCGATTACAGAGAATTGTCCGGAATTAGTGAATTTGATTATAGTTCCTTCAGTAATTGTGCATACAATATCATCGTTAATTGTCAAAGTTCCTATTAAAAGAGTAATTACGCTTGTGGATGTTTCTGTCCAGGTCATATTTTCCGTTACACATCCTCCACTTATTACAAAAGCGTTGATTAAGTTTCCGGTTGCAGAGTTATTCGGATACGTTTTTATTGTAACATTACTTAAATATGCTGGATATTGACAATTCTCAAAACTGCTGTTGGAAATTTCAACAGGGCAAATACTTGCTCTTATACCGTGTTGCTGACTGTATTCACAAAAACTGTTTATAAAGTGTCCGGAATCAGATCTATTAAAACAAATATTTGCATCTGCATAACCGGAAGAGGTTCCACCATATCTTACACGGCAATAATCAAATTCTCCGATTCCATCTCTGTATAGAAATCCATACAAATAAATCCCTTGCCAACGTCCAGATAACGGAGTACCGGTCGAGCCCTCAATAATATCTCCATAATCATTGTCATGCATAGATGTAAATATCACATAATTAGCTAATGTACCATTTACATCCAAAGTTCCATAAACCGTTAAACCGGTTTCTGTAGAGAATTTTACAACTGCACCGGAAGCTATCGATAAGGTTGCATCATCATAAACAGTGATATTTCCGCTGACATAGTAAGTCTGATTTGTCCAACTTTGCCCGGAAACATCACCGCTTACTGTTATGTAACTAAACAGTAACACGGGAAACAAACTACCCAAAATAATCAGTATTTTTTTCATTGTCTCTCCCTTGTCACGGCGTATCTGACCACTCACGAGTGGTACAGAGAAGCCGGACTTTTTTTTCTTTTTTAAATATCTTAGTTTCCACTAAAAACGTATCCACGCCCAACACCTTCTTGTAAACAACTAAATTATAGTTACGATAATATTTCATAATATTCTCAATATTGAATTCCCTAAACCTTTAAAAAAATGGGAAATTGGAGAAAGGTGTCAAGGAATTAATAAGTTAACTGTGTGTAATAAAATAGGGTAGTTGGTTTTGGGTTTCGGGACGGAAACTTAACTCAAGACCCTGCGGGCTTAAGTCAACTTTCCGAAACTTCTCAATAGTGTCATTCTCACGAAAGTGGGAATCTAAAGATAAGTTTCGGAAAATTCCTTTAGCATTTTTATAATTTAATTGACACTCGAAGCGTTTTTTTAAATTTATTTTTCTGAAGTTTTAATTTATTCATAATAAGGAAATAAAATGAAAAGCATGACAGGTTTTGGAAGAGCTAAATATTCAGATAAGAACTATGATATTGAAATTGAAATAAAGTCCTTAAACAGCAGATTTCTGGACTGTAAATTTAAAGTTCCAGTAGAAATTTCCTTTATAGAACCTGAAATTAATAAGTTAATCTGCAATTCAATTAAACGTGGCAAAGTTGATGTTTATCTAAATTACAATATTAAGAAAGCACCAGAATTAGAATTAAACGAAGAGAGTCTTAAAACTTATTGGCATATTTACAAGAAAGCTAAAGAAGCTTTAAAAGTCAATACTGAACTTTCTTTTGAAAAAGTTCTTGGAGAAAAGGATGTTATTGTAGTAAAGAGTAAAGATACTGAGAATTCTGTTTTTTTAAAAGCAGTTATTAATACATTCAAAAAAGCATTGAACGAACATCAGAACATGGCTTTTTCAGAAGGTCAATCAATGAAAAGATTCCTTAAAACTTCGATAAGTTCAATGAATTCGTCTTTGAAATTCATAGAAAGAGAATTCCCGAAATTTAAAAAAGAGATATCTGAGAAATTCAAGTATAATATTGAAAACATACTTAATAAAAAATTCACAGATGATGATTATAAGCGAATATTATTAGAAGTATCTTTCTACATCGGAAAAGCAGATGTCACTGAAGAAATCGTAAGATTGAAAAATCATATTGATAAATTTAAAGAAAAGATGAATATTAATTCTGAAGCAGGAAAAAGCCTTAATTTCATCCTCCAGGAAATGCAGCGAGAGATCAATACAATCGGTTCAAAATTCACTTCCATAAAAGTTTTTAACAGTATAATCTCAATAAAAGAAGAAATTGAAAAATGCAGGGAGATAGTTCAGAATGTCGAATAATGAGCCTAAATTGAGCTGGACCTCTCACCCTTTAAAAGATTATCCTTTGACCTCTGTATTATTGCTTTTATTTATGATTATCCTGGCTTTTGGTCTGTGGAAAATAGCTGTTGTAATGTGGGAAATGCCATTATTTTATTATCTTGGATTGGCAATATTATTTTTCAGTTTGATATCATATTTCATTCCTACAAGATATGCTTTTTATGAGAATAGAATCGAGATACACTACTGGTTCATTAAAGTTGAAAAATTCTATTCTGATTTTGGCTGTTTTTATGCCGATAAGAAAGGTGTAATGCTCAGTACTTTTAAAATGCACAGAAGATTGGATGCATTCAGAGGACAGTCCATTCGTTTCTCAAAATCAAAATCGGAAAAGGAAGAGTTTTTTAAACTACTCAAAGAGAAAATCGGTAAGAAAGTTTAATGTTCGATAAGAAGTTAGCATTCAAAGTTAAGAAATTTCTTGAGAATAATAGTCATAACAGATATAAAATAAAAGATATAGCAAGAGAAATACATGTAAAAAAACACAAACATAAAGACCTCATAGATACACTTTTCAAGCTCACAAAAAATGAAGAAATTATTTTGAAAAGTCGAAAATATTCATCATTGCATATAAAACACAAAAATTACGTAATCGGAACATTCGATGCAACTTCATTAGCAAAAAATAAAACCTTTGCGTTTGTAAATACACATGACTTTGACGTTTACGTCTCTATAGAAGATACATTAACAGCATATCATAACGATAAAGTTGAAGTGGAGATTAGATACTCGAGAAATGGTAAAAGGCGCGGGATAATTACAAAAATCGTTGAACGCTATCAGGATAATTTTGTAGGAATAGTGCAGGAATACAAAGGTAAGTTCTTTCTTATCCCGGATAAATCAAAAATTCATACGCATTTTATTATTAATGATATTTCAAATGCAAAAACCGGTGAGAAAGTAGTTCTCAAGATTCTGAACTGGGGTAATCGGGAGTTGCAAAGGCTTCCTGTTGGTGATGTTAAAGAAGTACTTGGAAAAGCCGATGACCCTGAAGTGGAGATACTCAGCGTAATACGACAATATGAACTTCCATTAGTTTTTCCTGATGCAGTTCTTTCCGAATTAAAGGAAATACCCCAGAAAATTACAGAATATGAAATCAGTCGAAGAAAAAACTTCAGAGACCTTATCACTTTTACAATCGATCCTGCGTCTGCAAAAGATTTCGATGATGCAATTTCCCTGGAAAAACTTGATGATGGTTACAACCTTTATGTTCATATTGCTGATGTTGCCCATTATGTTCGACCAGGATGCAATCTATTCAAAGAAGCAGTAAATCGAGGAAACAGTTACTACTTTCCCGGAAAAGTCATACCAATGCTTCCTGAGAAAATTTCCAATAATGTCTGTAGTTTGAGACCATTGGAAGATAAACTTACAGTCAGCGTTATAACAAAATTTGATAGAGAGTTAAATATCCAGCATCAGGAAGTATATGAAAGTGTGATCAGATCAAATGCTCGTTTTAATTATGAAGAAATTGATAAATTCTTTAATGGAGGAGATAATATCGATAAAGAACTGGCTGATGTGCTCAATGAAATGCGCAAACTCTCCTCTGCCCTACAACAAAAGCGTATCGAAAAAGGATATATCCAACTAAACATTCCTGAGACTGAATTCATATTTAATGAAGAAGGCTACATTTCCGATTTAAAACGAAGCCAAAATACAGAATCTCATAAACTGATTGAAAATTTTATGCTGGTTGCAAATGAATTCGTAGCAAAGCAGCTTTCCAATCAGAAAACTTTATACCGCATCCATGAAGAACCAGATGAGAAAAAGCTTATGGTTGTAAAAGATATTGTTAGTAAATATGAATTGAAATTTCAAATAGACGATAATCTGAATAACTCTATTCAAAAGCTATTGGACTCAATGCCTGATGAAAATTACCACCGTGTTTTTGATAGAATGATTCTGCGTAATATGAAAAGAGCAAAATATTCTGTGGATAATTTTGGGCATTTTGGGCTGGCTATGCAGAATTACACTCATTTCACTTCTCCGATTAGAAGACTTTGCGACCTGGTTGTACACCATCAGATAAAAACGAAAATTAATTCTAAATCCAAAAAGTTTCAACCAGAAGAACTGTTCAACTTTGCCAAAATTGCCACAGAAAAGGAAATGATTGCTGATGAATCTGAACACGAAGTGGATTTCAAGAATAAGATCAATTTTATGAAAAAGAAGCTTGGAGAGGAATATTCGGGAATTATTGTCAGCATAAAACCCTCTGCTCTGATAATTGAACTGGATAGATACCCGGTAACAGGAATTGTAAGTATTTCCAGTTTGAAAGATGATTATTACGATTTCTATGAGCAACAAATGAGATTAATTGGAAGACGAAAAGGAAAAATTTATAAATTGACAGATAAAGTGAAAGTCTTGGTTAGTAAAGTTGACGATGATGTCTATTTTGAGTTGATCGAGGTATAAATGCTGATTTATAAATTTATATCAAATCTCTTTTTTTATCTTGGTTATCCATTTATTTTATTCAGACTCAAAGGCAGGGAAAGAAAAGAAAGACTTGGTCACTTAATAAATAAATTTGAAAAGTCTATCTGGATTCATGCAGCTTCTGTAGGAGAAGTTAATGCTATAAAAACCCTGATAAATGAACTTTTAAATAAATATCCGAATAAAGATTTCGTTTTATCTACTACGACAGCTACTGGACAGGATATCGCCAGAAAGATCAGCCCCAAATTAACCGCATTCTTCTTCCCTATCGATATAGATTTTGTAATGAAGAGAGTTTTTAACTGTATCAATCCTGAATTGATAATCCTGGTGGAAACTGAATTCTGGCCAAATATGCTCGATATCGCAAAAAAAAGAAACATACCCATTATTCTGATAAATGGTAGACTTTCTGATGAATCTTTTCCGAACTATCGACGTTTTAGATTTTTTTGGAAACCTATCTGGAAGTCAATTATTGCGGTGAATGCACAGTCCGATAAGGATACAAAGAGATTCATTGGTTTCAAATTCAAGAATGTGAAAAATACCCATAATTTAAAATTCTGTATAGATCTTCCTCTTTATGAAAATAACAAACTTCGGAAAGAATTAGGCTATTCTGAGAATGATTTTATCCTGGTTTGGGGCAGTAGTCGTCCTGGAGAAGAGAAGCTTCTCAAAAATGTTTTTTCATCCCTTGAAAAGGAAATTAATAACTTCAAAGTAATCATCGTTCCCCGTCACCTGCATAGATTACCGGAAATAAGAGAGATATTTAAAGATTATGGTTTCAGGTTATATTCCGAGTTGAAAATACCCGGCAAGGTCCTTATAGTGGACGAAATGGGAGTTCTTAACATGTTCTATGCACTTGCTGATGTCGCAGTAGTTGGTGGGAGTTTTTATAATTTTGGTGGTCATAATCCTCTTGAACCCGCATTTTATAGTACTCCAACTATAATAGGAAAATATCATAGCTCCTGCCATGATTCGGTAGATCGTCTTCATGATAATAATGGTATTATAATTTCTGATCGAAATAAATTATCTGAAGACATTCTTAGAATCGCCAAAGATGAAAAACTCGCAAAACAACTCGGGAAGAATGCTAAACGAACATTGCAACTTAACTCAGATAGTCTAAAGAAAAACCTGGAGATCTTAGAGAAGTACATAAAGTAAAACAAGCACTCAAAAAAAGTTGATGTCTTTCTGCCTGCCAAGCCATAGTATTCAAACGTAGGCTGGAGGAATTCTTCTTGTTCAAACCTACGAAGAATCTCATCAACAAAGGAATGCTTTGTAGGAAATTTAAATAAAGA
The DNA here is from genome assembly GCA_030628755.1 of Candidatus Cloacimonadota bacterium. Lineage (GTDB taxonomy): Bacteria > Cloacimonadota > Cloacimonadia > Cloacimonadales > TCS61 > JACNIV01. Next base: position 11,591 of record DAOVQH010000031.1, read on the forward strand.
ATTATTAAGCATGAAAATGAAGTACTTTAGGCAAAAACACTATTTAAAGGCAAATGTAAAGTGTAAAACAAACACTCTTGTTTGTTTAAGGAAATTGCGTTAGTTTATAAGAACAATGAAAAAAGTTATTATAATCATTTTATTTGTTACTATATCAGGTTCTTTACTAAGTGATGTTTCAACTAATTTCTGGTTCCCAAAAATTGGAAAATTCTCAGGTCAGACAGAAGCATCGATCTGTTTTCATTTCTGGAACGATCATCTTTATATTCGTAACCTTCAGGTCCGTACATATTCCTATATTTACCCGGGAATCCGCATTAACAGTGTGATACGTGCAAATAAAAAAGAAAATTTGATTGAAATGTATGGGGATTCTGAAACAATTTATGAAAAGATCGAACCCAACTTTGATGAGCTTTATCTTGAACTTTTTGGCTTCCATTACAACCGGTTTGGAAAACTGAGCGGAAGTTTACGAATAGGTAAAATCCGATACTTACGATTCCCCTATTACGATAATATTGCAAAGCTCGATCAGGTTCCGGGATTGACTGATATACGCGGCGGTGATATGAGTGGATATTACGGAGAGCTATTATGCCTGGAATATCTTTCCGAATTTGGATTCGGCTGTCATTCTTCCCTTATTCACTGGGATTTATATGAACGTACAGGATTTCACTTCATAGAAAGTTATTTATTCTTCAAAAGAGAACTTGGGATAATGGAATTTGAAACAAGAGCCGGTTATCTTCAAACCAGGGAAGAGCCGGTTGGAATATCTGATCTCGGATTCAGTGCATATTTTGGAGGTTTATGGAAAGGATACAGAGCAGGTATTTATTTTGAAAACATTGGTGATGTGATATTTACCGGTTTCAGTATATCCTTTGCACCTTCCAGGGTTACCGAACTTTTGGGAAAAGTAAGGTTAGATTATACGCGCGCAGATCAAGGGATTGTGATGCAGACACCTTTTTTCAAAAAAGAATTTGCTGGTTTGAAAAAAGAAGTTCCGGAAAATTCAGAACTCGTTGGAACGATTACTGCTGAAAGGGTTATCACCTTCTGGAGAGCCGGAATGATGCGGAATTTCTATGAACATATCATTTCCAAAAAAGGTGATACTGATTCAAATGACCTGATTGTGAGGATCAATGAAAAACCGGAAAGATTAGATATCGAATCGATTGTAAGTCCCTATCATGAGTTTAAAAATCTTCAGGATTTTATTGAATGGAATTCA